>CATIYU010000205.1 GCA_949739085.1 uncultured Eubacteriales bacterium
GCCGCCGATGCTCTTGAGGTACTTGAACACCTTTCCGCAGCAGTAGATGGCCCAGCAGTTGGGGGTGTTGTACATGGAGCCGTTGTCCGCGTGGGTCTTGTAGCTCATGTACAGCGGGGTCTTGGGATCCAGCTCCGCGTCGTCCCGGATCAGGTCCTCCCGGATAATGACCACCACCATGCCGGCGGGGCCCACGTTCTTCTGCACGCCGGCGTAGATCATGCCGTAGTCGGACACGTTGCAGGGCCGGGAGAGGAACATGGAGCTCTGGTCGCTGACCAGCACGTGTCCCTTGGTATTGGGCAGCTTGGGCCAGGTGACGCCGTGGATGGTCTCGTTCTCGCAGATATAGACGTAGTCGGTGTTCTCGGGAATGTGGAGGTCGCTGCAATCGGGGATATAGCTGAAATTGCGGTCCTTGCTGGAGGCCACCACGTGTACGTCGCCGTACTTCTTGGCCTCAGCGATGGCCTTTTTGGACCACGCGCCGGTCTCCACATAGCAGGCAACGCCGTTTTTCATAAGGTTCATGGGGATCATGGCGAATTGCAGGGTTGCGCCGCCCTGGATAAAGAGGACCTTGTAGTTATCGGGGATCTGCATCAGGTCCCGGAGGTCCTGTTCGGCCTCGTCGATGATCTGCTGATAGACCTTAGAGCGGTGGCTCATCTCCATGACGCACATGCCGGAACCCTTGTAGTTCATCATCTCATCCCGGATCTCCTCCAGAACGGGTTCCGGCATGGTGGCGGGACCGGCGGAAAAGTTGTATGTGCGGTTGTAGTTCATCGTTTGTTCCTCCTCAAAAAGTTGTTGTAGCGGTTCCTCTCCGAACAAAATCAGTATAGTACATTTTGGAAGAAGAATCAACCATAACCTTCTGATTGAAAAAAATTCTCTAAAAATTTTCCACAAAGCGCTTGCAATTGAGCAGAAAGCGTGCTAAAATGGAATTCCGCGTGGGGAGATACGCAAACAGCTCCCCCACAAACCCAACTGGAGGAGGTGTTTGGTTTGCCGAATATTAAGTCCGCAAAGAAACGTGTGCTGGTGGCGGAGGTGCGCTCTGCCCGGAACAAGGCGGAGAGGTCCGCGATGAAGACCGCCGTGAAGAAGTTTGAGGCCGCTGCCGTCAAAGGCAATCGCACCGAGGCCGAGGGCGCATAC
>CATIYU010000206.1 GCA_949739085.1 uncultured Eubacteriales bacterium
CCGCATCAAGAACCTCATCGACACTGCCCAGGCGCTGGAGGGGATGCCTCGCCACGCCTCCACCCACGCCGCCGGGGTGGTCATCACCAAACATCCGGTGTATACCTATGTCCCTCTGGCCCGGAACGACGATACGATTGTCTGCCAATACTCCATGGTGACTCTGGAGGAACTTGGCCTGTTAAAAATGGACTTTTTGGGCCTGAGAAACCTCACGGTCCTGGAGGACGCTGTAGCCATGGTGCGCCGTCATAAGCCGGACTTCAAGCTGGAAGAGATCCCGGAGGACGAGCAGGCGGTGTTCGACATGCTCACCCAGGGGAAGACCAGCGGCGTGTTTCAGATGGAGTCTGCGGGTATGACCGGCGTGTGCGTGGGACTGAAGCCCCAGTCCATTGAGGATTTGACCGCTATTGTGGCCCTGTACCGGCCCGGGCCCATGGACTCTATTCCCCGGTTCATTGCCTGTAAGCACGACCCATCCCTCATCAGCTACAAGCACCCGGCGCTGGAGCCGATTCTATCCATCACCTACGGCTGCATCGTCTACCAAGAGCAGGTCATTGAGATCTTCCGCCGCCTGGCGGGCTACTCTCTGGGACAGGCTGATATGGTGCGCCGGGCCATGAGCAAGAAAAAGGCCAAGGACATTGAGCGGGAGCGGGGGGCGTTCCTCAGCGGCGACCCGGACCGGAACATCGCCGGGTGCGTGGCAAACGGTATTCCTGCGGATATTGCCCAGGCCATTTTTGACGAGATTTATGATTTTGCCAACTACGCCTTCAACAAGGCCCATGCGGTGTGCTATGCCGTGGTGGCCTACCAGACCGCTTGGTTCAAACTCCACTACCCGCGGGAGTACATGGCGGCGCTGCTGACCAGCGTGCTGGGGTGGACGGAGAAGGTCTCCGAATATATCAATGAATGCCGGGATATGGGCATCCCACTGCTGCCGCCGGACATAAACCAGTCCCGGGATACTTTTACTGTAGAGGCGGAGGGCATCCGGTTCGGGCTGGTTGCCATTAAGAACATTGGCCGGGGGTTCATCCAGAGCATGGTGCGGGAGCGGGAGACCGGCGGCCCCTTTACCGGCTTCCAGGACTTTTGCCAGCGGATGCAGGGCTCCGAGGTCAACAAGCGGGCGGTGGAGAATCTCATCCGGGCAGGCGCCTTTGACTGTTTTGGCTGTTACAGGAGCCAGCTGGTGGCGGTCCACGACAAGCTGCTGGACGCCATCGCCGGAAGCCGCCGCCAGAACGTGGAAGGGCAGATGGACTTTTTCGGCATGTCTCAAGGGGAGCGGCAGCCCCAGCCCTCTACGCTGGCCCTGCCGGACCTTCCGGAATTTTCTCTGGAGGAGCGGATGCGCCAGGAACGGGAGGTGGCGGGACTGTATCTCTCCGGCCACCCCATGAACGCCTACCGGGCGGCCGCCGTGGCGGCTGGCGCGGTGCCGATCGGCGCTGTGAACCAGGATTTTTCCCAGGAGGACGGGCCTGCCGCCTACCAAGACGGCCAGCAGATTACGGTGGCCGGGATTGTCAGCGCCTACCGCACCCGTACCACCCGGAACAACAGTCTCATGGCCTACGCTACGGTGGAGGACGACACCGCCTCTATTGAGCTGCTGTGCTTCAGCAGGACGCTGGAGCGGTTTGGGCGGCAGTTGGAGGAGGGGCGCGCTGTGCTGGTTCAGGGGAAGCTGTCTGTGCGGGATGAGAAGCCCCCGCAGATTCTCTGCGACGCGGTGTACGCCCTGCGGGGCGGCGGGGAGGCGCCAGAGGTCCCAGCCAAGCCCCGGGAGGGCGTTCAGGTGTTGGACGGGAAAGTCCTATGGCTCCGTCTGCCCTCTATAAATGATCCGGCTCTGGCCCATATCAACCGGGTTATCAGCATGTTTCCGGGCAGTACGCCTGCGCGGCTGGCCTTTACGGATACCGGCAAGCGGCTGGGAACCACCTGCCTGCTGGGGAAATCTCTGGTGGATGAACTGGTGGAGACGTTGGGGCAGGAGAACGTGGTGGTACAGTGAGGCAGAAAATATGGCATAAATCCCCCGAAAGCCGGTAATTTTGCAGGGGATATAAGATAAATCCAAATACTTGAAGAGAAAGCATTGAAAAAATCCAGCGCATGTGTTAAAATAGACATGTAAGTCTGTTTCCTCCAAAATACTTGCGCCGGGCAGGCGGCGTCCGCCCGCCGCAGCTAAGGGACGGATACACTATGTATGAGCACACGAACTCAACCAGGCAGGCACGATTCCGCAGCCTCAGGCCGCTGCTTCCCCTCTGCCCGCTGTTCGCGGTGCTGACCGCCGCCATTCTACTTTGGAGCGCGGACCCTGTCCGGGCCCCTATCCGGACAGAGGAGCTACCGCTCCTCCAGGAGCAGGCAGAGGAGGTTCTGCCATTGTTGGTGACAGCGGAGCAGATGGAGAAAATGAGCTATACAGACAGTTCCTTGGGTGAAATCAAATGGGAGCTCTCCCAGGCGTCGCTGGATGAGCTGAACAATGTGCTGTGGGAGTACAGTATCACCACCCCGGAAGAGATCAGCCAGTTTCTGGCCCAGGCGGCGGTGGAGACCTCCGGCGGCCGGTGGCTGACGGAGTTGGGGGAAGAATCCTATTTCCAGCACTATGGCTACACCACGGGAACCCGCGGAGCGGGCTATTTCCACCTGACCTTTGACTATGGCCAGATGGCCTTCTCCACTTGGATGATGAAAAAGCACGTGCCCGCGCTGAAGGACACCCCTTACCTAAACCCAGGCAGCCACAGCAAGGGGGAGATCCGGGAGGCGTACTACAGAGCGCTGTGGTCTGCGGCGAACCAGGGTGTGGACGTGTCCCGTTACTCCAGAATTGTCTACGACCCCCAGAATCCCGCCACAGGGGCCGACTATATTGCCCAGGCGTTTGCCTGGGAGAGCGCGGCCTACTACTGGCGCATCGCCGGTGTTAAAGAGGCGTTTTCCGCCCAGTCCGGGGTGGAAAATACGGATATTGCGTCCAAAATTGTGGGCGGAAGCAATTGGCAGTCCCGCCGGGAGGCCTACTTGGCCTTTTTTCCGGTGTTGAATGATCAATCATAAAAAGGAGAGGTTTACTATGGGATTGTTTGGCAGTAAGGTAAAGGACTTGGAGATGGAGCCTGTAGAGGCAGAGCGCGAAGAGCAGTTTGATGAGATCCCCAGCCTCCCCAGCCCCCTGAGCAGCACCGTCATCGCCACTGGCATCAAGGTTTCCGGCACGCTGGAGGGTGAGGGCGTGATTCAGGTGGAGGGGACGGTCGAGGGCGAAATTTGCCTCAAGGGGGCCCTGATTGTCACAACGACCGGCGTGGTCAAAGGGCCCGTTACGGCGGACGTGATCCAGGTAGGCGGCTGCATTGAGGGCAACTGCGTGGCCAGAGACCACATGTGCCTGGAGAAAACCGGAAGCCTGGAGGGGGATGTAACCACAATCTCCCTGGTAGTGCAGGACGGCGGACGGCTCAATGGCCGCAGCAACATGGTCAAGGAGGTCTCTGGGAAGGCTGCTCCCACCCCCAAGGAGGACTTGCAGTTTGGCCGCAATTACCAGGCAGAGGAAGAGGCGGCGGGCTGACCGGCCAAAATACATAGAACGGCCTTTAGAGAATAACAAACATACGGGACCGGGCAGAATTCTGTCCGGTCCCGCTTTTGTTTTCCGTTTATGCGCGGATGCTTACCCCATAGTGGCGGGCGGCTTACAGTTCAATAAGGTCGTGGGGGACGCAGACCAGGTTCTCAACGCCGCCCTCCTTGATGATGACTTGGTCCTCAATGCGGACGCCGCCCCAGCCGGGGATGTAGAGGCCGGGCTCAATAGTGGTCACCACATTTTCTGTGTAGACGTCCGGTGCGTCCTTGCGGATAAAGGGGACCTCGTGGACAAAGAGGCCAATCCCGTGGCCAATGCCGCCGTAGTGGTAGGGGAAATAGGCGGTATCCTTGATGGCCTGGATAGAAGCCTCATAGACGTCGCCACACTTCGCGCCCGCCTTCATGACAGCCAGGGAGTCTTCCACCATCTGCTTCTCCAGCGCGTAGACCTCCTTCTGGCGGCTGCTGGCTTTGCCCACAACAACTGTGCGGGTCATGTCGCTCATGTAGCCGTTAAATTGGCAGCCGTAGTCCATCAGGACAAAGTCGCCGTACTGAATGGCGCGGTCGGAGGGAATTCCGTGGAGCAGACTTGTGTTCGGCCCAGAGATGAGGATGTTTCCATAGGGCTGGGTGTCCGCGCCCTCAAAAACCATGTAGGAAGACAGCTTTGCCGCCAGCTCTTTTTCCGTTACGCCCACGCGGATATCGTCCAGAATGCGGTAGAAGGCGCGGCAGGCGATCTCGCAGGCGGCCCGCAGATATTCGATCTCCTGGGGCGTCTTGACGCTGCGGAGCTTCTCAATTACGTTTTCTGTAGGCGTCAAGACCGCGTCTGCCGCCTCCTGTAGGGCGCGGTGCTCGTTGAAGCTCAGCACATCCGCTTCAAACGCCAGACTAGCCAGCTTTTGTTCCTTAAGGATGTGGGCAACGGCCTTCATCACGCTGCCGCCGGTGCTGCGCCAATCGACCACGGTAAAATCCGGCGCTTCGATACCGGCCTGCTCGGTGTAGCGGGGGTCTGTGATGAGGAAGCCGCCGTTCCGGGTCATGAGCACGTAGGAATCCGCGCCCTTAAAGCCGCTGGCCCAGCGGACGTTGGGCCCCTTTTTGAGGAAGATTGCCTCTGCGGTGTTCTGGCTGAACCAGGGCAGCAGCCGTTCGTTGTACATAGTTTATTCCCCTTTCTTTTAATAGCTGGGCGGACCGTCCGGGAGTCTCCCCAGGCGGCGCGCAAGCTCTCCATCCGCATTATAGCACAGCTTTCGCCTGAAATCTACATGACTTTGGAGTTGGGAGCCGCCGGATATCGAAATTTTTCTGTTTTTAAAAATCCGCCCTTTACAAACGGGGGCGGCTGTGGTATACTGCAAACAATTTCATATTACGTCGGCTGCGGCCGCTTAGGCGGCGCGTGGAATAGGGTGAGAGTCCCTGCGAGCCGGTCACTGTGATGCCTCCATGGAGGGGCTAAGTCAGATACACGGCAGTCAGACGGCATTCTGCCGGAACCGGAAGTGCGTATTTTGGTCCGGCCCCGCTGTATTTGCGGGGCTTTCGTATGCGTGTCCGCTTCGGTGGGGACGCTTTTCTTTTGGTTTCCGCCAGTGCCAGTGGGGCGGCGCTGGGAAACATAGATTTCTCCTAATCAACGGCTCTATATGAACCCGAAGGCCGTCCAGGCCGCAAGACCGCCTGGACGGCCTTTTGGGCCATTTACATCAGGGGGTATAGCGATGGAATTTCATTCTGTGAGAGAGGCTGCGGCGGCTGTTCAGACAGATCCAGCGGAGGCGGAGGCCCGGCTGGGGGCCCGCCGGCAGTGGGCCAGCGTGGCCAAGCCCCTGGGAAGCCTTGGGCTGCTGGAAACGGCGGTGGAGGACATTGCCGCGCTGACCCGCAGTGAGGCGGTGGACATTTCCAGCCGCGTCCTGCTGCTGCTGTGCGCGGACAACGGCGTGGTCCGCCAGGGTGTCACCCAGGTGGATCATTCTGTGACCGCCGTGGTGGCCCGCAGCGCCGCGGCGGGGCAGTCCTCTGTGTGTAAGATGGCCAAGGTGGCGGGGTGCCGGGTGGCGCCGGTGGATATGGGCGTCATAGACCTGGAGCCGCTGCCAGGTGTGCTGGACCGGAGAATCGGAACCGGCACGGAGGACATCACCCAGGGCCCCGCCATGAGCAGGGAGCAGGCGGAGCGGGCCATCCTGACCGGCGTGGAGCTGGTCAGAGAGCAGAAGGCGCTGGGGGTCCAGCTACTGGCCACTGGAGAGATGGGCATTGGCAACACCACTACCAGCAGCGCTGTGAGCTGCGCGCTGTTGGGGCGGCCCCCGAGGGAGCTGACCGGCAGGGGGGCGGGGCTCTCGGACGAGGGCCTGCGCAAAAAAATATGGGCGGTGGAGACGGCTCTTGCGGTAAACCGCCCGGACGCTGGGGACCCGGTGGACGTCCTGGCAAAGGTGGGCGGATTCGACTTGGCGGGCCTGTGCGGGATTTTCCTGGGCGGCGCGGTCTACCGGGTGCCGGTACTGATGGACGGCCTCATCAGCACCGTGGCGGCGCTGTGCGCGGTGAGGATGTGCCCCGGCGCGGAGAAAGCGCTTTTGGCCAGCCATGTTTCCGCCGAACCGGCGGGCGCTATGGTGCTGGCGGCTCTGGGAAAAAAGCCTCTCATCACGGCGGAAATGCGCCTGGGGGAGGGGACCGGCGCGGTGGCGGCAATCCCGCTGCTGGACATGGCACTGGCGCTCTACCGGGAGGGGACCACCTTCGCCGGGTACGGGATGGCGGCGTACACGCCCCAATGACGGACGGAAAAGGAGAGGAGCTGCCCATGTTTACCCTTGTAACCGGCGGCGCGGCCAGCGGGAAGAGCGAGTATGCGGAGTCCCTGGTTCTGGCGGCGGGGGACGGGCCCAGGTACTATGTGGCCACTATGGAACCCCTGGACGGGGAGTGTCAGGTCCGGATTCAGCGGCACCGGGACATGCGGGCCCAAAAGGGATTTACCACCCTGGAACGCTACACAGATCTGGCCGGACTGCGCCTGCCGGAGCGCGGAACGGCATTGCTGGAATGCCTGAGCAACCTGGTGGCCAACGAGCTCTACAGCCCCCGGGGCGCGGGTACGGAGCAGGGGGCGCTGGCCGCCGCAGTTCAAGGAGTGGAGGCGCTTTTGTCCCAGTGCGTGAATTTGGTGGTGGTCAGCAGCGAGGTCTTTGCCGCTGGAACGGCGTATGCCCCGGGGACGGACGCTTATCTGCGGACGTTGGCGGGGGTCCACCGGACCCTGGCCCGGCGGGCGGACCGGGTGTGCGAGGTAGCCTGTGGCCTGCCCCGCTATTATAAAGGAGAAGCGTGATGGTGGTTTGGGAGACGGTCCTGGTGGCCTTCGCTATGTTTTCCGCCGTGCCCTCGCCTCAGCCGGTGTGGAACGAGAGGAATATGCGCTTTGCCCTGTGCGCCTTCCCGCTGGTGGGAATCCTCTGCGGCGGCGGCTGGTGGGGCTGGTGCGCTCTTTGCGGGCGCTTTGGCGTTCCGGACCTGCTCCGGGGGGCGGGGCTGTGCCTGATTCCGATGTGGGTGACTGGCGGCATCCACTTAGACGGCTACGCCGACACCTGTGACGCCCTGGCCAGCTGCGCTCCCCCAGAGAAGAAGCAGGAGATTTTGAAGGACCCCCGCTGCGGGGCGTTTGCCGTGATCCGGCTGTGTACGTATTTTGCTGCCGGTCTGGCCCTCTGCGGGGCGCTGCGGCCAACCCGGCAGGCGCTGTGGTGCATGAGCCTGGCGTTTCTGCTGGAGCGGGAGCTGTCGGGGCTGGCTGTAAGCCGGTTTCCTCTGGCGAAGAATACCGGCCTTGCCCACACCTTCGCCACGGCGGCGGACCGGAAAATCGTAGGGCGCGTGCTGCTGGCGTCCGCCGTCCTGACAGGAGTGGCCATGCTGGCTGTAGGCGGCGGAGCGGGAGCGGCCATGGTCCTCGGGTGTTTGGCGGTATTCTGGAGGTATAGGGTAGTAGCGGAAAGGCAGTTTGGCGGCGTGTCTGGTGATCTGGCCGGGTGGTTCCTTCAGAAAGCGGAAATCTGGATGCTGGCGGTGCTGGTGGCCTGCCAGCAGGTGGGAGGGATACAATGATATTCATTACAGGGCCCCTTTTCAGCGGGAAGAGGACCTACGCCTGCCGCCTGTTGGGCTGCGGCAGGGAGGAACTGGCGGACCGCGTGGTCTGGGACGTCCAGGATCTGGCTGCAAACTGCGGCGACTTAGCTGCGCTGGCGGATCTGCTGGCGGAGCGGGAGGTGGTCATCGCCACGGAGGTGGGCGGCGGCGTAGTTCCAGCGGATGCCGGGGAGCGGGCGGCCAGGGAGGCGGCAGGGCGGCTCTCCTGCCTGCTGGCCCAACGGGCGGAGCGGGTTGTCCGGGTATTTTGCGGCCTGCCCATGGATCTGAAAAATAGGGGGACAGTATGAAAATTTATCTTCTGCGCCACGGCGAGACCGCGTTCAACGCCCAGAGGCGCTACCTGGGGCGCACCGACGCGCCCCTCTCCCCGGAGGGGCGGGCGGCTCTGCGGCCTGCGGGATTCCCGGCGGAAAAGGTCTACGTCTCGGACCTGCTGCGGACGGCCCAGACCGCCAAGATTCTCTTCCCACACGCCCAGCAAATTTCCATCCCCGCCCTGCGGGAGATGGATTTTGGCATTTTTGAGGGGTACAATTATGAGGAGCTGTCCCATTCCCCGGCGTACCGGGAGTGGGTGGATGGCGGTTGTTTGGAAATCATCCCTGGCGGAGAGGGGAAGGATGCCTTCTGCGCCAGGGTCTGCGCCGCCTTCACGGCGCTGGCAGACGCCGCGGTGGAGGCCGGGGAGGACCAGCTTGTTATTGTGGCCCACGGCGGCACACAGATGGCGGCGCTGGAGCGGTACGTCCTGCCCCGCAAGGGATATTTTGACTGGAAGGGGCCATACGGCGGCGGCTTTGTTCTGGATGCGGGGCGCTGGCAGGCGGAACGAGTCCTGACGCTGGTGGAGCGGGTGGAGTATACAAGGTAAAGCCCCCTTGACGGATAACTGCCCGACAAACTGGAAGTTTTATCTCTTACCAGCGCAATTCACACTTACCAGTAGCGCCCTTAAATGCCCAACGTAAGTAGTATCTGTTTTTTGCGTCTAAATCTATTTTACCCGAAGGGGACTGCCGGTTCAATTTCATTAACAGTTCCTTTTTTGCACCCAATAGGACTACCTCTACATCTCCCGTTGACAGCTGCGTATCAAGGATAAATTTATATGTTCTGCTTTCAGAAAACCTTCCCATATGCTTGACCCAGCCAGAACAAGAGCCCAAAGTTACTCTATCTGCATCCCGGCCGGGGCGAAATACGAATAAAATCGCAGCAATACTTTTTGATACTGCAATACTTCTAAGATATTGCCATATATTCAATGTCTTATCCTCCCATAATAAAGTCAAAATCTGATTTATTGAGTCGATTGTAACACGAAAATCTTAATATATCAACACGCTTTTGTGGAAACTGCCGAAGTTATTGCCCGGCGCCGCTTTTCTCAAAAGGGGCAGATAAAGCAGCCGGTTGACAAGGCAGGGGCCTTTCGATATAATAATGTCGGTTTTTACCAAATTTGAGTGTGCTGAAGCCTTTCGGCAAGCTCAACACAACATTATGACAGGAAGGGTTGATGACACTTGAAGCGAGGCAGACGATTCCTTGCGGGATTTTTGAGCCTGATTATGGTTCTGTCCCTCTGCACGGCTTGGCCCGCCCCGGCCTGGGCGGCCGGCGGCGACACGGCGGTGCCGTTGGGCGACCTCTGGCTGACCATCCGGTTTGGCCTGCCCCAGACGCGGCAAAACGTAGATGGTCGGGGCCTTACCGTCACCGTCTCCAGCGAGGGGGAGCAGGCGGCGGCGTCCATCCCAGGCGGCGCGTCCAGCAGGAATGATTTTGGTGCACAGATCTCTGTGACGGCCAGAAACCGGGACGGCGTGGAGATGACCACCGAGCAGGAGATCGGGTACTACGATGTACGCCTCAGCGGCCTGCCCGCTGGTGGGCGGGAGTACCTGGTAACGGTGACTGGAGAGGGCTATGCCGCTTTCAGCGCCACAGTGAAGCTGGCGGACTACTCCCAGCATATATCCATCAGCACAACCGGCAGCGCCTTTGCCCTGGGCGACCTGAACGGAGACGGCCGGGTAGACCGGCAGGATCTGCTGGAACTGGACAAGCATCTGGGCCAGACGGCAGACTTGCACCGGTATGACTTTAACGGGGACGGCCAGGTGGATGTGACGGACCTGGCCTATGTCAACGAGCTGGTTGGCGTCACAGAGACCGGGGTGAAGATCGAGGACGGCGCGGCCATCCACGGCGGCAGCTACTCTGTGGACCTGGATGGCCTGGAGGTTACAGGGGATATTGACAGCCTCTTCTCAGGGGAGGGCATGGTCACGCTGGCCCCGGCGCAGTCCGGCGGCGACCTGGAGATTCCCATTACCATGGGAGAGCCTGTGGAGATGAGCGAAATTGTCATTCGCTGTCCCGAGGGAACCGGGGCCGTCCTGGCGGGCTCTGCTGCTGTGGAGTCTGAGGACGGCGTGGAGACCTACTATTTTAATAACAGCGCGCCTGCCGGCGTCCATGCCATTGGGCGCACGGCGGGGGAGAGCGTGGTGGCCATCAACCTGGGGAAAAAGGTTGCGGTGAAGAAGGTCACTATTAAAGTAACCCTGGTGGCCGGGCAGGACGGCGGAAAGCCGGAGTTTGTCACAATAACGCAGATCGAATTCTTGAAGGACATTGTGCCGGACGACTGGCAGGACGATGCGGACCAAGTCAAGGGCCTTACGGCCCGGCCCGGCAATGAGACCGTGTTTTTGGCTTGGCGGGCGGTGAACAACGTCACTGGCTATGTTGTCAACTACGGAACCAGCGAGACGGCTCTGGACAACACCCTTACGGTCAACACCGCCGGGGCCACGGTTACCGGCCTGGAGAATCTGACCCAACATTACTTCCAGGTGACCGCCGTCAACGGGGACTGGCAGGGCAAGCCCTCCGCCGTGGTTTCCGCCACGCCCCAGCCCTCCAGCGTACCCGGCGCACCCTCCAACATCCGGGTGGAGCCGGCGGACGGAGCGCTGCGGGTGAGCTGGGGGAACACCAAGGACGCCGCTTTCTACCAGTTGTTCTACCGTGTGGCGGGTGCGGCGGACTTCCAGCAGTCCGGCGGGAACCTCACCGCCACCAGCGCGGTGATTCCTGGGCTGACCAACGGAACCGCTTACGAGGTAGCGGTGAAAGCGGGGAACAGCGCCGGCGTGGGGCCCTACTCCGCCATTGCTGCGGGAACGCCGGAGAAGGAAGTTATTGAGATGCCGGACCTGCCCACGGACGGGCGCATTCCCAACGAGAAGATTGCGTCCATCCAGATGGCCAATGCCGGCAACGTGGACAAAAACCTCTGTCCCAACTTCCAGACTGGCCACCTAATTGATAATGACGCGGGGACCTACTGGGTGGCCCGCACCTGGTGGGACAGCAGTGAGATTACTTACACCTTTACAGAGCCCCAGGACATGAACTATATGATTCTGGTGCCCTACCTGGAGCGCAGCCACCGGGGCGCGATCAAGAACTACTCTATCGTTACCTGGGACGAGGAGGGCAATGAGCTCTCCCGCGGTAGCTACCGCGCCCAGGCGATAACGGATACCAACTATCTGGTCCTCGCCTTCCCGGCGGTGGAGAACGTGAAGAGCATCACCGTGGGACTGGCTGAGTGGGAGGGCAACGGCCGCCGGGTCAGCGTCTCGGAGGTGGCCTTCTACGAGAGCGAAAGCCTGCCGGAGGATATTGCGGCTCTCTTTGCCGGCGGGGCCTTTACCCAGCTGGCCTCCGGCGTTACAGAGGAGCAGATTGCGGCTCTGGAGAGCCGCCTGGATGAAAAATCCAGCTTCTACATGGATATCGACCTCCTGCGGGACGAGCTGTCCCTGGCCCGGGGCTTGCTGGCGCAGGAGGATGCGCTGGGCACGGTGCGTACTGGCTTCCAGAGCCGGGGCGGTGGTCTGGACAGCGCACACGGGCAGACCGCCAGCAATTTCCAACCCCTTGGCGTCTCTGTAGCGGTGCCCAATCCGGCCCAGGCGGGGACAACCGCCAGAACCGCTGTGGCCATCTACGCGGAGCTTCCGGGGGACAAGCCGGTGTACATCGTTCCCACCCAGTTTTATGGGGAGTCCGGCGTGTGGCGGGGCAGAGAGATTCAACTTGTCAACGGCCGCAACTACCTCACCATTTCCCAGATTGGCAGCCTCACCGACGAGCGGGGCGGCGCGCTGTACCTGACATACGACGGGGAACACCCGGAGGACATCAAGCTTCAGGTGCGGGGCGGTGAAAATGTTGTCCCCACGCCGCTTTTGGAGCTCTCCGGCTGGTACGGCATGACTGAGGCGGAGCGCCGGACGGCCATCGCCGCCTATGTGGAGGCTCTGGAGCGGCACGTGGGCGCTCTGGACGCCCAGAACCTGAAGACGAACATCCGCAACGCCACGGAGGTCTCCACGCCCAGCGTCCTGCTGTCCCTGCCCGCTGACCGGGTGCTGGCGGGCCTCAAGGGCACGGGCCGGGATACGGTCGCCATGGTGGAGGTGATGTACCAGAACGTGCTGGCCTGGGAGGACGAACTCTTCGTGGCCAACAAGGTCCAGGGCATCATTCCCTCCAACGCAGCTATGGCGGACTACCGCTACCCCATGACCACCCGCCAGAACATCCGCTACATGCGCATGTTTGCCGGGGCCTTCATGTACGCGGCGGGGAACCACGTGGGCATTGAGTACGGCTCTGTATCCGGCGTGGTCCAGGGCAGGCCGGTATCCCAGACCGGGCAGGGCAGCGCCAACGGCCTCTTCGGCTGGGGCATCGCCCACGAGATCGGCCACAATATGGACAAGCTGGGCCGGGCGGAGATCACCAACAACATCTACGCCCTGGCAATCCAGGCGTGGGACGGCGGCTCCATGGAGCAGCCCACCCGTCTGACCCTTAGCAATATCTGGAGCAAGGTTTACGATAAGACGGCCCTGGCGCGGCCTGGCGCGGCGAACAACGTGTTTGTCCAGCTGGGCATGTATTGGCAGCTCCACTTGGCCTATGACGGCAGGGAGGAGCCCCTGGCTTTCTTTAACAAGTTCTTCACCCTATGGAAGTCCGGCGAGTACAGCGCCTACACCTACGACGAGAGGGTGGCGCTCATCGCCGCCAAGACGGCGAACCGGAACCTGACGGCGTTCTTCACCCGCTGGGGCATGACCCTCAGCCAGGAGGTCCAGGAGATCCTGGCCGGCTATCCCGGCGAGGACCGGGCTCTCTGGTATATGGACGACGCCTCCCGGACCTACCGGCTCAGCGGCGGCGCGGCCTTTACCGGAACAATTTCCGCAAGCGCGAAAGCGGTGGAGGGTACCGTCTCCATCGCCATCACCGGCGGGGATGACACCCTCCAGGGCTACGAGATCCGCCGTAACGGCAGGCCCATCGGCTTCACCACCAGCGCATCCTATGAGGACGCTCTGGGCGCGGCCAACAACCTGACCTACACCTACTCTGTGGTGCCGGTGGACAAGCTGGGCAACATGGGAACTGAGGTTCAGGCCGGTGAGGTCCGGGTAGCCTACGACAAGACCATCAGCGAGGACCTCTACACGGTGGACAAAGACCAGGGAACGGTTACCTTTACCATGAAGGACGGCCCCGTGCCCATCACGGGAATCAAGGTGACAGGGGAGGGCCTCTCGGGGACCTACTCTGTGAGAATCAAGGCCACAGCGGATGGGGAGTGGATGGACGTTAAGAGCGGCGTCCTCTCCGGCTCCGCTGCGGTGGACTACTTCGGAAAGCCCGGAGCTGGGCAGGATGACACCCGCATCTGGACCTACGACGCGGCAGTTGTGGAGGTTTCCGGTGTTCCCAGCGGCGCGGCAGTCCAGCTTCTGGACTATCCCGGCGACAGGATCGACTTCTACGAGGGCGCGACGGTCGGCCTGCTGGCGGAGGACTACCACTACACCAACGCGGACGGCGAGACAAAGACCATCTCCGCCGGGACGCTGGTGGTGCTGGGTACCTACCGGGGCGATCCGGTGTTCAACACCGTGGAAATCCAGGCCCGCTACACCACGGCTGTGGAGGCGGACGAGTCCGAGCCCACCGTAGAGCGGCCCATGAACGGCTACGGCCTGCTCTTCGCGGAGATTCCCGCTGACGGCGAGGTCAGCGACACCAGCGACGGTTTCTTCCTCTTTGTGCCCGATCTGGAGGCGGAGAAGGAACTGAATGAGGCGAGCAAGGTTACGGACGGCTATCCTCTGGAGATCCGCGCTGTCCTCTACCGGACCGACGACCCCAACGGAGCCGGGAACCCCGACGGTTCTGCCAGCCGCCGCGTAACCAGCGAGACGCTGTGGACCAGCTTCCCCGAGGAGGGGACGCTCCCCCAGATCACGCTGTCCGGGGAACTGCATTAAGGAGGCGACGCCATGAAACATAACCGTTTTGTAACGCTGCTGCTGGCCTTTGCGCTGGCGCTGGTCCTGCTGGACGTTCCGGCTCACGCGGCGGAGAGTATTACTGTTGAGCTCACCGGCGGCGCCGCCTCTGGAATGTTGGTGGACCTCAAGGGCCTGCCCGGCGATTGCCGGGGCATCCAGGCCACCCTTACGCTGGACCGCCAGGCGGCCGCCCAGTTTACCTTTGACAGCGGGCTGTCCGGTTCCGGTATGCACTGTGCCTACACTCAGACGGGCGGCTCTGTGACGCTCTATGCCGTCTCCAAGCAGCCTCTGGGCGTGAACGGGACGCTGCGGCTGGGGATTCTTTCCGGGCCATTTGGCGTCACGTCCGTTTCCGGCGTCAAGCTGCTGGACGGCAGCCTGCGGGAGAGTCTCTGGGATGGAAAACTGAACGTAGTCCCGTCCATCAATAATCCCGGCGGCTCTACCAGTCCCAACGGCAACCCCGGTACCGGGGACCCGTTCACCTACCGGGTGAACGTTCCCGCAGGACTGAAAAACGGCACGGTAGAGGTCAGCGCCGCCCGGGCGGAGGCCGGGGCAACTGTCACCGTATATGCAACGCCCAAGGAGGGCTATGTGCTGGAAAGCATCTCCGCTGTGACGGCCGCCGGCGCCGCTGTGGACCTGACGGAGGTTGGCCAGGGCAGATACAGCTTTGTGATGCCTGCCGCCGCCGTTACCATTGAGGCGTCTTTCGTTCAGGCGGCGGATGATGAGCCCCAGAAGCCCCAGGAGCCGGAGTCTCTGCCCTTCGTGGATGTGCCCGCCAATATGTGGTACTACGGCGCGGTGTCCTACGCCTACAGCCGTGGCCTGATGAACGGCGTCAGCGCCAACGGCTTTGACCCCGACGGCGTGACTACCCGGGGCCAGATTGTCACCATCCTCCACCGGCTGGAGGGCGAACCAGCGGCGGCTTCCGCCGGGCGGTTTACCGACGTGGCGGCGGGCCAGTGGTATACCCAGGCGGTCAACTGGGCTGCGGAATACGGCATTGTGGACGGCTTTGGGGACGGAACCTTCTGTCCCGAGGACGTTATCACCCGGGAGCAGCTGGCGGCGATTCTCTACCGCTATACCCGCTTCAAGGGTGTCAGCACCAGCGCCTCCGGCAGTCTGGCGGCGTTTGCGGATGCGGGCAGCGTGTCTCCGTGGGCGGTGGAGGCCCTGACTTGGGCCAATGGGGCCGGGCTGATCAACGGCAAGAACGGCAATCTTTTGGACCCCACCGGCAGCGCCACCCGGGCCGAAGTGGCCACGATCCTCATGCGTATAGGCGCGGGGAACTGACAGGAAAAATACGAGCTTGCTGAGGAGCGCGGCGTGGAAACACGCCGCGCTTTTCCCATAGAAAAACGGGGCTTGTCAAGGGGCGGCGGGGTATGGTATCATAGGGAAAAACCGCCGCGCAACAGGGAAGGGCGGGGGATAGGAGAAAAGTAAGATGTCACAGGAGGGGCGCAGCTGCCGCTGCACACAAAACCGGGAGCTGAGCTGGCTTCGGTTCAACCGGCGGGTGCTGGAGGAGGCCGGGGACGAGGCCACGCCGCTGCTAGAGCGGCTGAAGTTCATCTCGATCTTCACCAGCAATCTGGATGAGTTTTTTATGGTCCGGGTGGGGAACCTCTTCGACCTCAGCTTGGTATCCCCGGAGCAGACCGACAACAAAACCGGCGAGACACCTCTGGAACAGCTGGAGGCGGTCTATGGCGTTATCCCCGGCCTGATAGAGATTAAGAACCGCCTCTATGCGGATGTGGCGGACCTGCTGCGGGAGAAGGGAATCTGCGACCTGGAGATGGAGGAGCTGACGCCGGAGGAGAAGCGGTATGTGAGCGCGTACTACAAGGCCAGGATTCTCCCGGTGCTGTCTCCACAGATTGTGGACAGCCGCCACCCGTTTCCCCACTTGGCCAACAAGGCACTGTATATCGCGGCGCTGCTCCGCAACCGGAAGGGGAACGCATCGCTAGGCTTTGTACCGGTGCCGCCCAAACTGCCGGCTTTTTTGAATATGCCCGGGGACCCGGGGCGGTTTATCCGTATGGAAACAGTTATCCACCACTACGGCCTGACCCTTTTTGGGGAGTTTAAGCCGGAGGCATCCTGCGTCCTCTGCGCCACCCGCAACGCGGACCTCAGCTTTGACAAGGAACTGCTGGACGACAACCTCTCCACCAGTGAGGACCTGCGCAGCAGAATGAGCAAGCTGCTGAAAAAGCGGGCCAGCCTCTCGGTGGTGCGGCTGGAGCTCTCCAAAAAGATTGGCGGGGAGTTTTTGAAGCTGCTGAAAAGCCGGGTCCGTGTAGAGAACCGGCAGGTCTATTTTGGGCAGGCGCCGCTGGATATGAAATATGTCTTTGACCTTGTCCGCTCCCTGCCGGAGGCGGTGTCCGCGCCCCTCGCCTTCGCCCCCTACCAGCCCCGCTGGCCGGAGGACCTGGACGAGAGGGACAGCATTATCGAGCAGGTCCGGCGGAAGGACAAGCTGCTCTTTTTCCCCTTTGACGGGGTGGACCCTTTTCTAAAGCTGCTGGGCGAGGCGGCGGAGCGGCCCGACGTTATCTCCATCCGCATCACCATCTACCGTCTGGCATCCTCCTCCAAAATTGCCCACATCCTCTGCAAGGCAGCGGAGAACGGCAAGGAGGTCATTGTCCTCATGGAGCTGCGGGCCCGGTTTGACGAGGCGAACAATATCTCCTGGTCCCGCCTGCTGGAGGACTCCGGCTGCCAGGTGATCTACGGCGTGGAGGACTACAAGTGTCACAGCAAAATCTGCCTCATCACCCTGCGGAAAGGGGATAAGCTCAGCTACATTACTCAGATTGGCACCGGCAACTACAACGAGCGTACCAACGCCCAGTACACCGACCTGAGCCTTATGACCGCCGACGAACAGATTGGCCTGGACGGCACGGTGTTCTTCCAAAATATGCTGGTAGGGAATCTGGAGGGCGTGTACCGCCACCTGCTGGTGGCCCCGGCGGGGCTGAAATCCCGGCTTCTGCGGCTGATCGACGGCGAGATTGCCAAGGGCCCGGAGGGATTTATCTGCATCAAGGCCAACGCTCTGACGGAGCGGGAGGTCATTGACAAGCTGGCGGAGGCGTCCCGGGCGGGGGTTCACATCCAGATGATTCTGCGGGGCATCTGCTGCCTTCGGCCCGGCATTGCCGGGGAGACGGAGAACGTCCATGTCACCAGTATTGTGGGGCGGTATCTGGAACACGGGCGGATTTACTGCTTTGGCCGTGGGAAGAACGCCCGGCTGTATATCTCCTCTGCGGATCTCATGACCCGGAACCTGACCCGCCGGGTGGAAATTGCCTGTCCCATCTATGACAGTGAGGTGCGCGGCCAGCTCCTGTGGATCCTACACACCCAGCTGGAAGACAACGTAAAGGCCAGCTCCCTGCTGCCGGACGGCTCCTACTGCCGCAAGGCCGGGAGTCTGCCGCCTGTCTCCAGCCAGGAGATATTTATGGAGAGAAGCGTCCACAAGCCCTGCCAGCCGCAGCCTGAGCGGCCCCGGGGCCTCCACCGGCTGTTCGGGGGCCTGCGGGGCAGGGGAGGCCGTTTGGAGAATTAGAGCCGGGCCCAGCGGCAGAAATGTTGTAATTATAACAAAATTTTGAATTTTACCCTTTACGTGTTGCCTTTTTCTGGGGGATGGGGTAAAATATGCCTGCTGGGCAACCTGTCTTTCCCGTGTACCAGCGGGCCTGCTCACCCTTGGGAGCCCACCCATACAATTTTAAGGAGGAGTTTATCATGGAAACCTTTGGCCTGGAGGCGCTGGGCATCATCAATCCCAGTGCTGTGTACCGCAATCTTTCCCCCGCCCAGCTGGTGGAAAAGGCCCTGGCGCGTGGCGAGGGCAAGCTCAATTCCACTGGCGCGCTGTGCGTTAATACCGGCAAATATACCGGCCGGTCCCCCAACGATAAATTTATTGTTGATTCCGCTGGCGTTCATAACGATATCGCCTGGGGCAAAGTCAATGTGCCCACTACTCAGGAGGTTTTTGACGCCCTGTATGAGAAAATGGTAGCCTACCTGCAAAACCGGGAGATTTTCCTCTTTGACGGCTTTGCGGGCGCTGATCCCAAATACACCAAGGCGTTTCGGATCGTCAACGAGCTGGCCAGCCAGAACCTTTTCATCCATCAGCTTTTGCTGCGTCCCACTCAGGAGCAGCTGAACAGCTACAAGCCTGACTTTACCATCATCGCCGCCCCTGGGTTCAAGTGCGTGCCGGAGCGGGACCACGTCAACTCCGAGGCCGCCATCATGATCGACTATGAGAAGAAACTGGTGCTGATCGCTGGCAGCCAGTACGCCGGTGAGATCAAGAAATCAGTCTTCTCCGTCATGAACTACCTCATGCCCAAGGAGGGTGTGTTCCCCATGCACTGCTCCGCCAATATTGGCGATGCAGGCGATGCGGCCGTGTTCTTCGGCCTCTCTGGCACCGGCAAGACCACCCTCTCCGCCGACCCCAACCGCAAGCTCATTGGCGACGACGAGCACGGCTGGGCGGAGGACTCCGTTTTCAACTTCGAGGGCGGATGCTACGCAAAGTGCATTGACCTTACTGAGGAGCGCGAGCCCGAGATCTTCCGTGCCATTAAGTTCGGCTCCCTGGTGGAGAACGTCATTATGGACGAGGAGACCCGCGTGCCCGACTACGCCGACGGCAGCCTCACTGAGAATACCCGGGTAGGTTACCCGGTAGATTACATCCCCAATGCCGCCATTCCCGGCGTGGGCGCAACGCCCAAGACGGTGATCTTCCTCACCGCCGACGCTTATGGCGTCATGCCCCCCATCTCCAAGCTTAACGAGAAGCAGGCTATGTACTACTTCGTCTCCGGATTTACCTCCAAGCTGGCGGGGACCGAGCGTGGCATTACCTCTCCCGTGCCCACCTTCTCCACCTGCTTTGGTGCGCCCTTTATGCCTCTGGACCCCTCCGTCTATGCCCAGATGCTGGCGGACAAGGTGGCCCACTCCGGCGCCAACGTGTATCTGGTGAACACGGGTTGGTGCGGCAACAGCGGCAAGCGCATGAATCTGAAGTACACCCGGGCCATGGTTACCGCCGCCCTCAATGGCGATCTGGAGAAGGCCCAGTTTGTCACCGACCCCTACTTTGGCGTGCAGGTGCCCACCAGCTGCCCCGGCGTGCCCGACGGCCAGCTGATTCCCGCCGACCAGTGGGGCAGCGACAAGGCCGCTTATGAGGCTAAGGCCAAGGAACTGGCCAAGGCTTTCGTGGAGAACTTCAAGAAGTACACCCACATGCCCCAGGACGTGGTTGACGCGGGCCCCAAGGCCGAGTAAAACGCCGCGTAAATTGCAGAGGACGCTTCTCATTTGAGAAGCGTCCTCTCTTTTTCGCTTTGATAGGCCAGCGCCGTCTCCAGGACGAACCGGGCAAAATCCTCCCCAGGGCCGCAGACATGGACCACCGGCGCATCCACTTGTTTCCCCAGGCTCTCGTCCGGCACGACTGCCGCCTGAGCGGCGCACAGCATGGGCAGGTCGATGACGCTGTCCCCGGCGCAGACCACCTGCTCTGCGCTCAGCCGTTTCCGGAGCCGGAGAACCGCCCGGCCCTTGTCCAGCCCCGGTGGGAAGAAGTACAGCTTTCGTCCAGAGGCCAGAACGGTCAGGGGTGTTTTCCCCCGGTACTGTTCTGCCTGTGCCGCCGCCAGCGTCTCGCTTTCAAAGGAGGCGAAGAGGTACATCCCGTCCACCATCCGGCACACACGGAAGTTCTTCTCCCTGGTCAGCAGGGCAGAGAGCCGCCCCAGCTCTGCCCGGCAGCGCCGGACGGCCTCCAGGGATTCCTCCTGCCACGGCGTATCCCCGATGCCGTTCTGGAGTAGGACCGCGCCGTTGGCCGCAGCGGCCCAGGCGGGGGCGCACCCTTCCGGCCACTGAATCCGCTGGTACTGCTCCACGGACCGGGTGGTGACGGGTACAAATAGGGTCTCGCGGATTGCCCGGCGGAGGAGGGAGCAGGCGCCGGGGGAGAGGAAGCTCTGCTCGCGCCCCTCAAGCCTCTCCACGCAGACGCTGTCCGCCTGCCGCCGGCGGTGGGAGTGGAGCAGCGTGTTGTCCAAGTCACAGGCCAGGAGAATTTTCTTCATGGCGCACCTCGTCCAGCGGCTGAATCAGCCCGCAGGCCCTGTAGTTTTTCAGCGGGTATTCCGCCACCTCCACGTCTTTTTCCCGGGCCAGCTGGTAGAGGTGGCCCAGGTGCTGGACGTCGTCCAGATTGTGGACCAGAATCTTCCAGGGGACGCGCCGGAGTAGCACCCGGGTGGCCTCGCCGATGCTGGGCTTGATGAGACCAATGTCCTTGATGTTGAAGGCCCGGCTGATCTCCTGGACCTCCTCCATCCCGGCCCCTTGGCGTTCAGGCTCCCGGGCGGGGGAGGGCGGGGCGCTGGCGGGGAACCGCTCCTCCACAGATTGGATAAAGGTGTAGGTCAAATCCTTGTCCCGGAGGGCTTTATAGCAGGCCGCGCCGTGGAAGTCCGTGGGGCCGGTAAGATCCTCCCGTAGAAATGTCCGGCTGAGGAGGCCAGATACTGTGGCGTTGAGACAGGAGCTGGGGATCAAAAAGTCGTCATATGTACCCTGCTTGGCGGCAATACGGGCGGGGTCCGATAGTACCGCCAGCCCTGGTGCCACGCCGGGGTAGTCTGCCATGGCCTGGTTGACCTCCCGCTGGATGGCCCCTTTACCGGTCCAGCCGTCCACGAACTGGATAGACTCGGGCTTGTGGCGGGCCAGGATATAGGCCATGGCGTTGCGGTCGATGCCCCGGCCCTTGATGATGGAGATGGTGTAGTGGGCGGCCTCCGCATGGTAATTCCGCCGGAGGTAACGCTTGATGAGAATGCCGATAGGCGTTCCAGCCCGAGCCAGGGAGACGAGAACCGCATCCGGGCCCTTTTCCGCCCAGATCTGCTCCGCCACGGAGGCCACGGCGTCCGCCGTCATGCCCGCATACCGCTCCTGGGCCTCGAAATAGGCCCGCAGGTACAGGGGGGAGGGCTCGTACTCCAAGGGCAGCATTTCGCTGTAGTGTACGCCCTGCCGCATGAGGGCCTCCCGCTCTCTGGCAGCCAAGGGGGGCACGAGTCCGGTGATGTCCTTGAGGAGGATGGTCACATCCTCCGGCTTATAGGAACTGAACATGGCTTCCTCCCTGTACGTGCAGCAGCTTCCGGCAGCCGTGGATGTAGAGGGCCTTGGCAATATCCGCGGTCGCGTCCTGGCTCATGCCGTCTGTCAGCAGAATGGCGGCGTCGTACTGCCGTAAGTTGTAGAGGTAGGTTTCCCGCTCGCCGGAGTAGAAGCTGTGGACCTTGTAGCCCACGGTAACGGGATAGCCGGGCTGGGTACAAATGCCGATGGGACTGCGGGTCGTGGCGTGGAAGGCCACAGAGCGGGCCAGTTCCAGACGTTCCAACGCCTTTCCCAGAACCAGGGCCGGGAACATGCACTCCTCCGTGCCCAGGACCAGAATCCTGCTGTGGTCCGGCAGGCGGTCCAGGACAGCGGCCAGAACCTCTCCGGCCATAGCGCTGCACGAACGAATATAGCGGCCAATCCGCACGCCGGTCCGGGGGTCCTGTAGGGCCCAAGGGACATCCACCTGGGCCATGGCGGCCCGGGCAGCGTCCCAGGTGCGCAGGTCTGCGGCGGGGGAGATCTGGTAGTCCGCCACCGCCGCCGTGTAGTCCGCCTCCGGGGGCCTGACTAGGTACTCGCAGAGGATTCCGGCGTCCTCCAGCCGGGCGGTATTCTCCGGAGAGAGGCGGTTAATGATGGACCCCGCCGCCACGGGTTTGCCCGCTAGCTCCGGGTACTGCCGCCGCAGACTCTCCACAATGTTCAGGAGTGTCTTTCCGGTGGAGAGCTCATCGTCGATGATGACTACCTGTGGAGTCTGGCGGAACCACTCCGCCAAGTGGTCCCCGCAGAGCTTCTGGTCCACCGCGTGGCTGTGCTCCTCCTGAAACGAGACCCACTGCCGGACACCGGCCACCTCCTCCCGGGTGGTATGGATATAGATACAGTCCTCTCCAAAGCATCCGGCTGCGGCTGCTGCGACTGCGGTGGCGGTTTCCGCGAAACCGATTACCAGCTTTGCACCGGGCCAGCGGCCGGCCATGCGCCTGCCCAGGGTGCGCATCATCTCCCAGGAGGCGGTAGGACTTGCGGGGATATGCTTGCCCTGAAGGGGGTTGACCAATAAATAGCTGCGCTTCCTGTTATTCCAGCGTTTTGCCAGCCGCAGAACATTTTCTGCCGAGTATTCCATATAGATACCTATCCCTTTCAAACGGGGTTTTAGGGGAAAATACCCCCATAAGCTACTATGTATTATACCAGGAGGCGGAGGCTTTTTCCTCTCCCTATGTTGCACAATAAATAGGGGCCTTTCCATAGAAATTTGGCTCTTTTGTCTAAAAAACATTGCTATTCCCCAATAACTGTGATATACTGCCTTATATGTTGCAAAATGGGGAGCCCTGTGGAGCTGTAACACATCAAACTGAAAGGGAGGAAGATATGTGAGAATTGATCAGCACCCCATCTTGGATTTTGACCGGGGGGAGAGGGTCGTCTTCTTTTTTAACGGTCAGCCGGTGGATGGGTACACATCGGAAACCATCGCCGCCGCCCTCCACGCGGCGGGACTCCGGGTTTTGGGCCACAGCCCGGAGCTGCACCGGCCCAGGGGCCTGTTCTGCGCGATTGGAAACTGCTCCTCCTGTTTCATGACGGTGGACGGCCAGCCCAACGTGCGGGTGTGCGTCACCAAGGTGAAAGCGGGTATGCGTGTGGAGGAGCAGACGGGGAAGGGGGTTGTTCCAATTGATTAGGGAGGCGGAAATTCTGGTCATCGGCGGCGGGCCCGCCGGACTGTGCGCCGCTGTAGCCGCCGCTTCCCTGGGGGCGAAGGTGCTGCTCTGTGAGCGCAGCGGTCTGCCCGGGGGCCAGCTGATTAAGCAGACCCATAAATTCTTCGGTTCAGAGAAGCAGTACGCCGGGGACCGGGGGATACAGATTGGGCGGATGCTGGCGGAAACCGTGGCGGAACACCCGAATATCGAGATTTGGACGGATGCCACAGTTCTGGGCCTCTACGAGGATGGTGTGGCCACGGTCCTACATAACAATCAACACCTGAAAGTCCGTCCCCAGCGGATAATCGCCGCCACCGGGGCGGCAGAGAAGTTTTTGTCCTTCCCCAATAACGACCTGCCTGGCATCTACGGCGCGGGGGCCGTTCAGACCCTGATGAACGTCCACGGGGTGAAACCGGCGGAACGGGTGCTCATGGTGGGGGCCGGTAACATTGGGCTCATCGTCTCCTATCAGCTCCTACAGGCCGGAGTGGAGGTAGCGGGAGTTATTGAAGCCGCGCCCCGCATTGGCGGATACCTGGTCCACGCCTCCAAGCTGCGCCGCGCCGGGGTACCCATCCGTACCGGATATACCATCAAGGAGGCATACGGGGACGGCAAGCTGGAGGGCGCGGTCGTCTGCAAACTGGACGAAAACTGGAAGCCCATCCCCGGCACAGAGGAGGATGTCCCCTGCGACACCATCTGTCTGGCCGTGGGCCTTACCCCCCTGGCGGAGCTGTGCTGGCAGGCGGGGTGTCAGATGGCGTTTATCCGCGAGCTGTCAGGCCACGTGCCGGTTGTGGACGAAAACCTGGAGACCACCGTCCCTGGCCTCTACGCTGCCGGAGATATCTCCGGCATTGAGGAGGCGTCCGCTGCTATGGTGGAAGGCCGTCTGGCGGGCTATGCCGCCGCCGGAAGCTTGGGCCATGAACCGCAGAAGGCGACGGAACTCCGCGGGGAGGCGGCCAGGGAACTGGAGGAACTGCGTTCCGGCCCTGCCGGATCCCGGATTACGGCTGGACTGGAAAAGGTGGCCGCTCTGCTGGCGGCCCGGAAGGGAGGCGCTGCCCCATGTTGATACAAGACGGAATCCCCACCAGGGAGGATATACAGAGCGTGACTCCCCCGGCCCAGCGGCTGGCCCAGGGGGCGGTGGCCATTGCGGAGTGCTTCCAAAAAATTCCATGCAATCCCTGCACGAAGGCGTGTGTGAAAAAGGCTATCCGGGTAGAGCCGGATATCAATGAGACCCCCAAGGTGGACTACGACGTCTGCAATGGCTGTGGGGCGTGTATTGCCCGCTGTCCGGGACTGGCGATTTTCGTGGTGGACATGACATACAGCGGCGGGGAAGCTCTGGTGAAGCTGCCCTTTGAATTTCTCCCCGTGCCCCGGGAGGGGCAGCTTGCCTGCGGCCTGAGCCGGTCGGGGGAGGAGCTGGGCTGGTTCCCCGTGATGAAGGCGGTGTCTGGCGGGAGCCGGAATATGACGTATACGATCAGCCTTGCGGTACCCAAGGAGCTGGCCATGGAGGTCCGGAATATCAGGGTAGGAGGTTACCGGGATGGACGATAGAAACACCATTCTCTGCCGGTGCGAGGACCTGACGAGGGAGGCGATCCTCCAGTGCATCGAATCCGGCTGCCGCACCATTGATGAGATCAAGCGGGTCACCCGGGCTGGAATGGGCCCCTGCCAGGGCCGGACCTGCCGGATGCTGATTGCCCAGGAGCTGTCCGCCTACTACAAGGTCCCCTTAGAGGAGGTCCTGATGCCCACCTTCCGCCCGCCCACGGAGCCTGTCAGCATGGGTGTTCTGGCGGACGCCTACCAGGAAGGAGGCGCAGAATGAAGAAAAATTATGAGGCCGTAATTATCGGCGGCGGCATTGTCGGCTGCGCCATCGCGTTTGAGCTGGCTAAGCGGGGGTTAACTGACATTCTGCTCATTGAGAAGGGCTACCTGTCCTCCGGCGCTACTGGACGCTGCGGGGCTGGCATCCGCCAGCAGTGGGGCTCGGAGCTTAACGCCCGGCTGGCTCTGGAGAGTACCCATATTTTTGAACATCTGGAGGAGTATACCGGGTACGGCCAGAGCTGCGGCCTACAGCAGGGCGGCTATCTGCTGGTGGCCTACACAGAGAAGGAGTGGGCTCAGTTCCAAGAAAATCTGAAGGTTCAGCATGCCCTGGGCATTGATGCCAAGGCTCTGGACCTTCAGCAGGCCAAAGAGATCGTGCCGTTCCTGAACACAGAGGGCATGTTCGGGGCTACTTTCTGCCAGAAGGACGGCCACGCCAACCCCTTCCACTGTACCATGGCCTATGCCCAAGGGGCGGCGCGGCTGGGGGTGGATATCCTGACTTATACGGAAGTGACCGGACTGCGGACCCAGAGCGGCCGTATCACCGGAGTAGAGACTGCCAACGGCGATTTCTTCGGAGCCGGATTGGTGGTGAACTGCGCCAATGTCCGTGCCCCGGGGCTGGCGAATCTGGTAGGGGAGGACATTCCCGTCGTCTCTGAGCGGCATCAGGCACTGGTTACGGAGCCGGTAGCCCCGCTGCTGCGGAGCATGGTCATGAGCTTCCACCGCTCCTTCTACGTCCAGCAGACGCCCCACGGCAGCTTTGTTATGGGCATCGGTCCCCACGAGGAGTCCAGCTTTAATATCCGCTCCAGCTGGCAATTCCTGGAGGAGAACTGCGCGGTTATCTGCGAGACCCTGCCCCTGCTGCGGAAGCTGAACGTGGTCCGCCAGTGGGCAGGCAGCTACGATCTGAGCCCGGACCACATCCCAGTCATCGACGAGGCGAAAGCGGCCAAGGGGTTCTACAGTGTCTGCGGCTTCTCGGGTCATGGATTCATGGTGGCGCCCCGTATCGCCATTCTGGTGGCGAATCACTTGACGGGACAAAAGGACGATTTGGATATCAAGACGTTCAGCCAGGAGCGCTATCAAAAGGGCGTGTTCCTGATGGAGCCCTCTGTGGTCTGAGCTAATTTCAATTTACACAAAAAGAAGGACCGGACGGCCTGCACCGTCCGGTCCTTTTGAAGTTTTTACTTCTCGGACATATAGGGATAGGCAATGGCGGCGGAGGGGCAGAAGGACTCCTTCACCGTGTGGGCACTGACCCAGCGGATGATGTTCAGGGTAGTGCCAGCCTTGTCGTTGGTGCCGGAGGCACGAGCGCCGCCGAAAGGCTGCTGGCCAACAATAGCGCCGGTGCATTTGTCGTTAATATAGAAGTTGCCGGAGGCGTTGCGCAGAGCCTTCTCCATCTTGACCACGGCCTCACGGTCCTGGGCGAAGATAGCGCCGGTGAGGGCGTAGGGGGAGGCGCTGTCGCAGATCGCCAGGGTCTCGTCCAGCTTTTCATCGTCGTAGACATAGATAGAGACGATGGGCCCGAAGATCTCCTTGACCATGGACTCATAGGTGGGAGTCTTGCAGCGGATAATGGTGGGCTGCACGAACCAGCCCTTGCTGTCATCGTAGGTGCCGCCGGCGACGAACTCGCAGTCCGGGGAGGCTGCAGCCCGGTCGATGTAGCCCTTGCAGGTCTCGAAGGAGGCCTGGTCGATGACCGCGCCCATAAAGGTATCGAACTCCTGCACATCGCCAACCTTGATGGTGGCAGTCTGCTCCTTCAGGCGCTTTTCCACCACCGGCCAGATGCTGGCGGGGACAAAGGCCCGGGAGCAGGCGGAGCACTTCTGGCCCTGGAACTCGAAGGAGCCCCGGACAATAGCCGCCACCAGAGGTTCAATGTCGGCGGTGTTGTGGGCAAAGATGAAGTCCTTGCCGCCGGTTTCGCCCACCAGGCGGGGATAGTTGGCATAGGAGGCGATGTTCTCACCCACCTGCTTCCACACGCTCTGGAATACGGCGGTAGAGCCGGTGAAGTGGAAGCCGGCCATCTTTGGGTGGCTGATGACATACTGGGACATGTCGCTGCCGGTGCAGGGTACGAAGTTGATGACACCGGCGGGCAGGCCGCACCACTGGAGCAGCTTCATATAGTAGTAGTTGGAGAGCACCGCCGTGCGGGAGGGCTTCCACAGGGCCACGTTGCCCACAATCGCGGGGGCAGTGGGGAGGTTGCCACCGATCGAGGTGAAGTTGAAGGGGGAGATGGCGCAGATGAAGCCGTCCAGGGCCCGGTAGTCCTGACGGTTCCAGATGCCATCGGCGCTGGCGGGCTGCTCCTTGAAGATCTCCTGAGCGCCCCACACGCCGAAGCGGAGGAAGTCCGCCAGCTCAGCGATGTCAATTTCCGCCTGGAACACGGTCTTGGACTGGCCCAGCATGGTGGACGCGTTGAGGACCTTGCGGTAGGGGCCGGTAATCATATCTGCGGCCTTCAGAAAGATGGCGGAGCGGTGCTCCCAGGGCATCTCCTCCCAGGCGTCCTTGGCGGCCAGAGCGGCGTCGATAGCCATTTTCAGTTCCTTTTCCCCGGCCATGCAGCATTCCGCGATAACGTGCTTGTGGTCGTGGGGCATGGTGACGGAGATGGTCTTATCGGTCCAGACCTCTTTCCCGCCGATAATCAGGGGGATTTTGACCACCTCTCCGGCCTGCTTGGCCAGCTCTTCCTTCAGCTCAGCCCGCTCAGGACTGCCGGGCATGTACCCCTTGAAGGGATCGTTTTCAGGACGGACGATGGTAAAATACGCGTTGGGCATGGTTATGTACCTCCGTATATAAAAATATTGGAACCACAAAGTGTAAAAGGAAACATGCAAAATACGATTGAAATTCAGTATAGCACAGGGCTTTCCCACTGTCAAATCCGGCTACTGCGCCCGGCGCCACTCAGTAGGCGTCTTCCCGAACCGCTTCTGGAAGGAGGCGCAGAAGTAGGAGACATTGTTGTACCCCACCAACTGTCCCACTCTGCTGACGGTGGAGGGAGTGTTCCGCAGCAGCTTGCAGGCCATGCTCAGCCGGTATTCTGAGAGGAAGTTCTGGATGGTGGTGCCCCGGCTGTTTTTGAAGATGGTGCGCACATAGTTGGTGGAGAGTCCCACCTGGGAGGCCACCTCGTCAACAGAAACGGTCTCCATATAGTGCTTTTCGATGTACTCCTCCACAAAGGCGGCTACCCGGTAGTTGGTGTTCTCCTTCAGCGGGCGGTACCAGGCCAGGAGCTGATCCATATACCAGGAGATATGCCGCCGGGCCTCTCCGGCGTTGTTCGCCTCCGCCACCAGCTGGAAAACAGACTTTCCATTGGGCCGCAGGGCTCTGCGGTGTCCGGCCAGCTCCTCGTCCGGGGCAACTAGATCCTCGTTTACCTGGTGGTACAGGCTGGCGCAGCACTCTCGAAACACCGCCGCGCTGCCCCGGCCGCTGATGGCGAAATAATTCTCCAGCCGCTCGTGGGCGCAGTCCGCCTCGCCCCGGGCCAGGCAGGAGGCGATGTCCCGCCGTAGCAGCCGCAGCCGCCGGTTGTCCGGCTCGCTCAGCTCCATGTCCCGGCGGGAGGGGAGCAGCTCCACCAAGGGGCGGCACTCCGTTTCCAGGCAATAGAACGCCTCGTCCGCCGCAGCCAGGAACATGTCCCGCACCTGCCGCGCCTCCATCAGGCTCTTTTTGACTTCCAAATAGGCCACGTTCAGCACCGCGCCCCGGCCGCACAGCCACTGAGCCACGCGCCCCGCCAGATCCCGGCAGTCCGCGTCAGGGGTCAGCAGCAGCAGGGTAAGTTCTGGCAGCTCGATATAGTACAGGATTCCGTCAAACGCCTGGAAAACCTGCTCCAGGCTGGGCGAACCCCGCATACGTCCGTACAGACCGGCCACGCCAAACTGGATGTCCTCCAGGGCCGCGCCGCTGTCCAACTCCTCGACCAATTGCTCCAGTGGTTGGGAGTCCTCCTTAAAAATCCGGTCCAGGAGTTTACGTTCTCTCTGACAAATTCGATACATTGATTCCCTCCCCGTCATGCTCAACTAACGGGAATCCCGCCGCTGGGTCACGCTTCCTGAAGATATACCTGATATTCCTCTTTCCATACTTTTTCCAGTGGGATAAACAGCACGCCGCTGTCCCTGTGCCGGAAAGCCAAGGGCCGTCCGGCCTCCCGGGAAAAGACCTCCTCCGGAATTCCGGGGTGTATGGAAAGCCGCTCCTCCATGGTGGTGAGTGCCGCCAGCACATAGGGGCCATAATGAACGGTAAAGAAGTCCGGGCGGTCCGGCGCTCTCTCGTACCGAAGGCCGCAGGGGAACTCCACCTCCAGCTCCGCCGTACCCTGCCAGTCCCGCTCCAGAGTGAAATAGCCGTCCAGAAGAGGGGCGGGGCAGTCCGCGCCATTGAGGCGGATAACTGCCGGAGCTTCCGCCCAGCGGGGCTTTCGGATGCGCAGTGTCCGGAAGGGAGGGGCGTCTCCCTGAATGGTCATGCGTATTTTCCCGGGGCAGTCCTCCTCTGTCTCCATGGTGAGAGCGAGTCCCGGCAGGGACAGCTGGGAGGGGAGGAAGAGGTTCACATACAGGCAGTCCTCCCCGGTGTAGTAGATGCTCTCTATGTACTTGAAGTGGCTCTCCAGTCCGGTACCATGGCAGCAGCTGTTTTCCGAGGCGTCAAAGTCCTTGACCGCCCGGGGCAGCATTGAGAGGAAATAGGTGCTGCCGCTGGTGGGCCGGTGGTCGCAGGAGGAGAGAATGTGGTTGGTCATTGCCCTTTCATAGTAGTCCATATAGGCCGGGGCGGGGCAGTATTGGTAGAGTTCCTTCGTCAGCTTCAGCATGTTATAGGAGGCGCAGCTCTCGGAGGTGCTTTTGGTGAGCAGTCCAGCGATTTTGCCCGGCTCGTGGAACATCTCGCTCTCGCCCACGCCGCCAATAGCGTACATACGGCTTCCGGACGCCAGGGCCCAGAACCGCTCCGCGATGTCGTGGTAACGGCGTTCACCCGTGGCCTCATAGAGCTTCATGGCTCCCACCACCTGTGGGATGTGCTGGTTGGCGTGCATCCCGGTGAGGGCGTCCACGTTCTGCTCCAGGGGGAAGAAGAGGCGGTCGTTGTCAAAGAACCGGGCGGCCTCCAGGTACTCCTTTTTCCCGGTAATATGGTAGAGCGCAGCCATAGATTCGTTCATCCCGCCGTATTCCCCAGCGATATAGATGCCCCACATCCGCACCCGTTTTTCGTGGTTCAGGCGATGCAGGCGGGCATAGACCCAGTCCCCGATGCCCACAGCGATTTCCAACGCCTTCTCCAACCCAGCCAGACGGTGCAGGTCCAGAAGTCCGGCCAGGATTTTATGGAGGGTGTAGTAGGGGGCCCAGATTTTGGGGTAGGGGGTGTACTCCTCCAACAAATCAAACTGCTCCTCAGAATAGGCGCTGAGGAATCCGGGGTGATACCCCTCCTGAGCGGCGAAGGCGTCCTGACACGCTTTCAGGGCGTCCACCACATATGCCGCCTTCTGGCGGATTTCCCCATCCCCAGTGGCGTGCCAGCAGAGGGCCAGGGAGGAAAGGTAGTGCCCGGTGCTGTGTCCCCGCAGCAGGCCATCCGGGGAGTCCCAGCCGGTCATAGCGGGGGCGTCTCCGGTGGACAGTCCCGCCGCCCGCCGGAAGTTATAGAGCCACTGGTCCGGATTTGTACGCAGCAGGTAGGTATGCATACGCTCCTGGGCTTCATAGAAGTCGCTGCCCGGCAGGAGCGTCACGCCGTCCTGAACCGCCGTCAGCTTACGGAGCGGCAGATTTTCAGACGGAGCTTGTTCCGCTGCGCAGACTTCCCCATTTACCGGGATATTGGTGTCCTTTAGAACACCCACCACAGGGTAAATCCCTGGCTGGTCCCAGACGTGCTCCAGACCGCCCTCCCATTCAATGAGGTGGGCGATAACCCGGCCGTCCTTGGTGCGTACAGCAGCGGCGCTGGGCAGATGAACTGGCTCGCCTGCTGCGGCGGGGATCTGGATGGGGAAGATCTCCTCCACCTGGATCTGGCTCTGCTCCTCCAGTACGGTCACCAGATACCGTCTCTCCTCTGTGCAGGACCCGTAGGTGAACCGGGCGGTGAGAGGCACTTCCCGGTTGCCCCGGCCATAGGCGGGCCGCGTCACCTTCCCCTCGTGGTTCATGAAAGCCAGGTTTCCGGACTGCCAGGTGATGGCGGAGCCGTTTTTCCCAGCGGCGGGCAAGTCCAAATCAAATTCCACTGTTCCCAGATTTCCCAGGTACAGCTCCTCAATGTCCTTTTGTACGACTTCTCTGTCTGTCATATCTGGCGTCCTCCTGTATGTTCAGAGTGGCGGGCGGTATTTCACGTTGGTGAAAACCGGCAAAACAAGTCTCCGGGAAATGAAAAAACTGTACAAATGGGAACAAAATGTCTTTCAATGGTTCTGGCGGATAAGAACCGCCCAGATGGGAGATATCAATTTTCCCAAATTGCGGGAATTTATGTTGACTATCTTTGTAAAATTCATTATAATGAAAATAACGCAAAATGTCAATCCTAACATGCGCGCCGCCCCGGAGAAAATACGGCCCGCCGCGTATGCAGGAGCGTTGCGCGGGATATCACATGGAGGTAACCTACATATGGAAAAGACATTTCATCAGGAAAACCGAAGAGAGCTCTATTTGTCCCTTGCGCCGGGTAGCCTTCTCCTTCTGTTCAGCGGCCACGCGCCCCGAAAAACCGGAGACGAGGACTACCCCTTTTTTGCTGACCGCTCCTTTGTGTACTATACGGGCATTGAACAGGCGGACAGCGTCCTGGCCGCGTACAAGGACGCCAGCGGCGTCCAGGAGACGCTGTATATGCTTCCGCCGGACCTGCTGGCGGAGCGCTGGACCGGCAAGCGCCTGACGGAGCAGGAGGCGGCGGACACCTCCGGTGTGGAGGACTTCCGCTACAACGCCCGGTTCCTCCCCAATCTGGAGAGATGGATCGCCCGGGGCGTTACCACCGTCTGCCTGGACTTCGACCGGAAGAATCTGGATGAACAGCCTGTGCGCCAGGCGTTCCGGCTGGCGGCGTGGCTACAGAAAAAGTACCCCTTTGTGCGGGTGGAAAACGTACACAAGCTCATTGCCCGCCAGCGGACCATCAAGAAGCCATGTGAGATAGAGGCCATGCGCCATGCGGAGACCATCACCGCTGAGGGCATCAAGGCCATGATGCGGGCCGCCCGGGACGGCATCTATGAGTACCAACTGAAGGCGGAGTTTGACTATGCTTTGGCCCAGCACGGCGTCCTGGCCCCGGGATTCCCCTCCATTGTTTCTGCGGGCCGGAACAACTTTTTCATCCATTACTATGGCTACCGGGGCGTAGCCCACGACGGGGACATGGTGCTCAACGACGTGGGAGCCTGCTGGGATAACGAGATTAACGACGTCTCCAGAGGCTGGCCTCTGAACGGGAAGTTCAACGAGCGGCAGAAGCTGCTCTATACCTGCGCCTACAACACCTCCAACTATATGTTCCAGCGCTTGAAGCCGGGTCTGCCCATGGCCAGCGTAGATCAGGAGATCCGTAAATACAATTTTGAGCAGCTTAAGGCCATCGGTGTCTGTGACAAGTTTGAGGACGTGGGCACCTATATTTGGCATGGCGGAGCCCACCATGTTGGTTACGACGTCCACGACGAGGTAGACGTGGAGGAGGGCCGCCGTCTTCTGGAGCCCGGCATGGTGTTCTGCGTGGATGTGGGCATCTACCACGAGGAGTGGGGCATCGGCTTCCGCCTGGAGGATAACTGCCTCATCACCAAAGACGGCTGCGAGTGCCTCTCCGCCGTGACGCCTCGGAGCATCAAGGATATTGAGGCGTACATGGCAAAGCGGTAACCGATATAATTTTATATAGGAACAGTGCGCGGGAACTTCAAGGAAGTTCTCGCGCACTGTTTTTTCGGGATCAGGTTGCCTCCTGGTTCAGGCTTTGAATGCCCTGCGCCTTGGCGTAAGCGTGGCGGCGGATGAAGAAGAAAAATCCGGCGTGCGTGGCGGCGGTGACAATCCAGCTGACAGGGTAGGAGGCATAGAGAATAGCGGGGGAGGGCTGGAGTTGGAAAATGGTGGCCACCCACAAGAGCCGCAGGCCGCAGGCTCCCACCATCGAAACCACCATCGGCACCACGGAGTAGCCCAGTCCCCGCAGGGCGCCCACCATGGTGTCCATAATGCCGCAGAGGAAGTAGAACCGGCAGACAAACCCCATGCGGACGATAGCTTGGGCGATGACCTCCTCCTCGCCCGGGGCGTAGATGGAGGCCAGGCCGTGGCCGAAGAAGACGACCAAATTGCCCAGTACCAGCCCGGTGGCGGTGACGTAACCCAGACAGAGCAGTAGGGAGCGGTCCGCCCGCTTGCAGCGGCCTGCGCCGTAGTTCTGGCTGATAAAGGTAAGAGCGGTTTGATAAAAGGCGTTCATGGCCGCGTAGACAAAGCCTTCAATGTTGGCGGACGCGGAGGAACCGGCTACAATGGCGGTGGAGTTAAAGGAGTTGATGGAGGACTGGATAACTACGTTGGAGAGGGAGAACACGATCCCCTGGAACCCAGCGGGGAGGCCCACCTGTAGGATCCGGCGGACAATCCGCTTGTCCACGCCCAGCTTTTTCAGGTCCAGATGGAGCAGCCCCTGGTCCCGTACCAGGCACAGCAGCACCAGAGCGGCGGAGATATACTGGGCGGCGATAGTGGCCAGAGCCACCCCGGCTACGCTCATCTGCAAACCGATGACAAATACCAAATTCAGCAGCACGTTTACCACACCGGCGGCGGTGAGGAAGTAGAGGGGCCGCCGGGTGTCCCCCTGAGCCCGGAGGATGGCGGAGCCGAAGTTATAGAGCATATTAGCGGGCATCCCGCAGAAGTAGATCCGCAGGTAGATTGTTGCGAGGCCAATAACGTCGGTGGGGGAGGAGGTCAGCTGCAAGAGGGGCCGGGCCAGGGCAGCGCCCAGGACCGCCAGCAGAATACCGCTGGCCAGGGCCAGGGTGATGGTGGTCTGTACGCTTTTGTGCACGTCGTCGTCCCGTCCCGCGCCCAAATCCCGGGCCACCACTACATTGGCGCCCACGGAGAAGCCGACGAATAGGTTGACCAGGAGGTTAATAAGGGAGGTGTTGGAGCCCACGGCGGCCAGCGCCTCCTTGCCCACGTAGCGGCCTACCACCACAATGTCGGCAGCGTTGAAGAGCAGCTGAAGCAGGCTGGAGAGCATCAGAGGCAGAGCAAACAGCAGCAACTTTCCCGCCAGGGGGCCGTTGATCATGTCAATGCTGTATCCCCGCTTTTCTTTCGGCCGTTCAGCGGAGGATGGTTCGGGCGTCTTTGTCCTGCGCAGGCCGCGAAGCTTTGGCATAGTGGGAGCACCTCCTAAAAGAATCTCTGGCGGCGGCAGACCGCCAAGCATACGCCCGTTATATCATATTCCCAGGGAAAGAACAACCCCCACAGGAGAAAAAATGGGCCAAAATCCGCCGGAAATTTCCCGGTTTATTTGGCGTAGGAGTGAGGGCGGAGGGCGGGTGCAGAAATTTTCTCCTTGACAAACTGCTATCTTTGTGTATACTGTTTATATACAGATGAACAGAACCGAGGTGAGGCAATGGACATCATCATCAGCAACTCTGGCAACCAGCCAATCTACGAGCAGATCTGCCGGCAGGTCAAGGGCGCGATTGCCGCTGGGAAGCTGAAGCCAGGGGAGCAGCTGCCGTCGATCCGGGCCCTGGCCCGGGACCTGCGCATCAGCGTCATCACCACCAAGCGGGCCTACGAGGAGCTGGAGCGGGACGGCTTCATCTACACCGTGGCCGGTAAGGGGAGCTTTGTGGCCCAGCAGGACCTGGAGCTGGCGAAGGAGAGCGGTCTCCGGGAGATTGAGGAGTACTTGCAGGCGGCGGTGGAGCTGGGGCGGCAGATCGGGCTGACCCAGGAGGATTTGCAGGAAATACTGCGGGTTTTAAGCGAGGAGGAGTAAAAAATGGAAGCAAACGCCATCGAAATCAGGGACCTGACCAAGTGTTACAAGGGCTTTTCCCTGGAAAACCTGAACCTGACCCTGCCAACCGGCTGCGTGCTGGGACTGGTGGGGGAGAACGGGGCGGGGAAGAGCACCACTATCCGCCTCATTATGGACGCCCTGGAGCGGGACGGCGGGACTGTCTCGGTACTGGGGGTGGACAACCGGAGCAGGGAATTTCTGGCGCTGAAAGAGGACGTCGGTGTGGTGCTGGACGAAACCTTTGTGCCGGAGATGATTAACGCCAAGCAGCTGGGGAAGATCCTGGCGGGCACTTTCAAAAACTGGGACCAGGCCGCCTACGACGGCTGGCTTGCGCGGCTGGACCTGCCTCTGGACAAGAAGTTCAAGGACTACTCCCGGGGCATGACCATGAAGTTGGGCATTGCCGCTGCTATGAGCCACCACGCGCGGCTGCTGCTCCTGGACGAGGCCACCGGCGGGCTGGACCCCATGGTCCGGGAGGAGCTGCTGGAGGTGTTCGC
>CATIYU010000207.1 GCA_949739085.1 uncultured Eubacteriales bacterium
GAACACCAAGGTCCGGACCGTCCGCCCGGCGCTGCTGCCGCTGCTGCTGGCCCGGGCGGCCGCCGCGGCGCTGGCGGTCTACCCCGCGCTCACCCGGGGCGGCGGCCCCAAGGGCCCGCCCATCTCCGAGGCCCTGGCGGAGGTGAACGCCGGGACCGCCGCGGGGGACGCCTACGTCACCGTTGTCACCTACTATCTGGAGGCCGGGGACATAGAGACCGCCTACCGGGCCGCCTGGGAGCTGCTGGAGCGGGAGGAGGGGTACGGCGGGGGGGGCGTGGAGCAGTTTCAGACCTTCAGCCGCCGGGACCTGGCGGCGAAGCTGGCCCTGGCCTACATGGCCCGGGGCGGGTCTCAGGAGCTCCTGTCCCAGTTCGCGGACACGCCCCTCTCGGAGCTGATGCCGGACTCCCCCCTGTGCCAGGCTATGGAGCTTACGCTGGGCCGGACCGCCGGGAACATCACCCTGAAGGACCTGCAAGCGGTTCGGGGCCTCGCCATCGGAGCGGGGGACCGGCTGACCAACGCCCAGGAGATCGGCGTGGCCTTTGACGAGGCGGGAGAGGACCTGGTGACGGTGTCCGTGGAGTTCGGCGGCGGCAGCGCCGGGAGCATGGGCCTGATCTGCTTCCAGGGACTCAAACAGCTCACCCTCTCCAGCGCCAATGTAAAAACCTCAGAGGACTTCCTCCTGCCGGCGCTGCGGGAGCTGAACCTGCTCATCCGGATGGACGGCAAGGATTTAAGCGGCTTCACCCATCTGAAAAAGCTGGAGCGCCTGCGAATTGGGGGGTCCAGCCTTGTAAGCCTGGAGGGCCTGGACGAGATGCCCGCCCTCACCGCCCTCACCCTTTTCGACACGGGCCTTACGGATCTCTCCTCCCTGGCCGCCCAGAGCCGGATCACAGAGCTGGCCCTGCTGGACAACGATCAGCTTACCAGCGTGGCGTCCCTCTCCCAGGCGGCGCATCTGGAGAAGCTGACCCTCTCTGGGAAGAGCTTTGCGGATCTCTCGCCGCTGTCGTCCCTCTCGGGGCTCAAAAGCCTCGCCGTGGAGAGAACCGCCATCCGGGATGCCGCGTTCCTGGCGGGGATGACCGGACTGCGGGAGCTGTCTCTCACAGGGAACCGGGAGCTGGCGGCCGCGCCGGAGGTGGCGGAGCTGGCCGGTCTGGAGCGGCTGACTCTGGACAGCGCCGAATATGTGTCCAAGGAGGCGCTGGGCGGGCTCGCCAGCCTGAAGGCGCTGGGCGGGCTCGCCAGCCTGAAGGCGCTGGACCTGGAGCTGAGCCGGAACCTCACCTTCCTGGAGCCCCTCCGCCAGCTGGAGGAGCTGACCCTCCGCTTCAACCAATCCGAGGTGGACCTGACTCCCCTGGGGCAGTTCCAAAATCTCCGGCGCTTCTGCGTGCGCGGGGCCAGCTTCACCCAGCTGACCGGTCTGGAGGCCCTGCGGAACCTGCACCTGAAGGCGCTGGACCTGTACGGCCTCTCCTTTTACGGCCCCATCACGCCCCTGCTGGAGATTCCAACGCTGGAGGAGCTGTCCCTTGCGGAGGTCTCCTCCGAGGGCACGGACTACAGCAAATTCGCCAACCTTGCCCAGTTGCGGGTGCTGAACCTGGACGGCTACCGGGACATGATCGACCGGCCCCCGGGGGAGGACGAGGAGTACTGGAGCTACGAGGCGGGACCGGCCTCGGCGTTTGTGGACCAGCTGGGCCTGCTGGTGGGGCTGGAGGAACTGCGCCTGGCGGGGTGCGGCGTGGAAAATATTGAGAGTTTGGCGGGGCTCACGGCCCTGCGCTATCTGGACCTCTCGGGAAATAACCTGCCGGACATATCGCCTCTGGCGGGGCTGGAGGGCCTTACATACCTGAATTTGTCCGGCAGCCGCACCAGCAGCTTCGCCCCGGTGGAGGGCCGCCAGGGCCTGACCCTCATCCGCTGAAAGGAGGAACTTATGGCGCTGTTTCAAGTCATCAAATTTGACGGCCCCGCCCACGTCCTGGTGTGGAAGCACCCGAAGGAGGACATGAACACCGGCTCCCGGCTCGTGGTGGGGCCCTCCCAGGAGGCGGTGTTCGTCCGGGGCGGGCAGGTGTGCGACGTGCTGGGCCCCGGCAGCTATGTGCTGGACACCGGGAACCTGCCCATTCTCTCCGGGCTGGTAAAGCTGCCCTTTGGGAAAAAGTCCCCCTTCACGGCGGAGGTGTTTTTCGTCAACAAGCTTGACATCCTGGACGTCAAATGGGGCACCTCCCGGCCCATCCAGCTCCAGGACCCGGTGTATAACGTGGTGGCGCCCCTGCGGGCCTTCGGCCAGTACGGCGTGGCGGTGGCGGACTCCCGGCGTTTTCTGGAGCGGCTGGCCGCGTCGCCCCGGCTCTACGCCGCCGGGAATCTGGCGGAGTACTTCCGGGGTGTGGTAGGCAGCCGGTTCACCGAGGAGCTGGCGGGCTACCTGATTCGGGAGAAAATCAGCTTTCTGGAGGCCAGCGCCCACCTCTCAGATATTGGGGCGGGGGTAGCGGCGGCGGTGGACCCCCTGCTGGCGGAGTACGGCGTGCGGCTGGTGAACTTCTGCGTCAGCTCCATCAACGTCCCGGAGGGGGACCCGTCGGTACGCAGGCTCCGGGAGGTGCTGGACCGGCGGCACGAGATGGACGCCCTCCAGTTCAGCTACGAAAAAGGCCGCAGCTTCGACGTCCTGGAGGAGGCGGCCAGGAACATGGGAAGCGGCGGCGAGGCGGGCGGAATCAGCGTGGGAGCGGCTCTGGGGGCGGCGGTGGGCTCTCTGGCCCGGGAGGCGCTGCAAGGCGGTC
>CATIYU010000208.1 GCA_949739085.1 uncultured Eubacteriales bacterium
ACCTGGCGGCCATTGGCGAGGTGGGGCTGACAGGGGAGCTGCGGGCGGTGAACAACCTGGACCCGCGGCTCAGCGAGGTCCGGCGCTTAGGCTTTAAAACCTGTGTAGTGCCGCTGCGGCGGGGCAAGAGCCCCGCGCCTTTGGATGGCCTGCGGGTTGTGGAGGCCGCGAATATTGGCGAAGCCATACGGGCGGCTCTGGGGAAGTAGGGCGTGCCGTATAGTGCTGCTCCGCCGGGGAGAACCCCGTGGGGCGGTCTTGCCGGCAGGATTCCGGCGTGCTATAATGGGCAGCGGCCCAAAGGAGCGAAATTTTGCGGAGATGCCGCCACGTATTGAACAAAAAAATTTTTTTGTTCAATACGCAGACAAATACAGCTCGATTTTATCAAAAAACTTTCTTTTGATTCTTTTCTTTTGAGAGAAAAGAATGTATACTAAATGAATCGGGAGGAATCCCATGCCAGTGGAAATGAAGGAATTGGAGGCTGCGGCGGAGGGAATCTTGTTTGCCGCCGGGGAGCCGGTACATATTGACCGGATTTGCATGGCGCTGGGGGTAGGCCGTCAGGTGGCGGAGCGGACGCTGCGAAGCCTGGAGGGGTACTACGCCTTTGAGCGCCGGGGCGTCCGTCTCATATGTATGGATAATGCCTGGCAGATGTGTTCCGCGCCAGAGTATGCTGGCATGATCCGGCGGGCCTTTGAGATCCGCAAGCCCGCCAAGCTCAGCCAGCCGGCGCTGGAGGTGCTGGCCATTATCGCCTACTATCAGCCAACCACCCGGGCCTATGTAGACCAGGTGCGGGGGGTGGACAGTGCCTATACAGTGGGGTTGCTGCTGGAGCGGAAGCTGATCGAGGAGTGTGGGCGGCTGAAGGACCAGCCGGGGCGTCCGCGGCTGTACCGCACAACAGAGCATTTTCTGCGGTCTTTTCATATGTCATCCCTGGAGGAATTGCCGCCGCTCCCAGGGGAGGAGGCCGGTCAGGTCCGGCTGGAAGGCGGCAGTCCGCCGGACCCGGCGGAGGACGTGTAAGCGCCCGGCGGAAAGGAGCGTGTGGCCTTGGCTGGCATCGTCATTTTATGCGTGATTATCTTGCTGCTGGCTGTGCTGCTGCGGATCCCGGCGGAAGTGCGGTTCTCCTATGACCAGGGGGACATGGCCCTGTGGGTGCGCTATGGACCAGTGAAGGCGCCGCTGTATCCGCCTAAGGAGAGCGGGGAGGAAGAGAAGGCCCCGGCGAAGAAGCAGCAAAAAAAGAGCGTCTCCCAAAAGCCGGGGAAGAAGAGGAAACCAAAGGCCAAGATCAACAAGGCGCAGATCCTCTACAGTCTGGAGAAGCTGCCGCCTATTTTGGGCAGGGCGCTGCGCCGTATCGGGCGGCGCATCCGCATTTGCCCGCTGAAAATCCATCTGCTGATCGCCAGTCCGGACCCGGCGGATACGGCAGAGCTGTACGGGAAAATCCAGGCGGCTCTGGCGGCGGGGCTTCCGGCGCTGCACCGGCTGGTGAATATCCGGGAACAGGATATCCGGCTGTTCCAGGACTTTACGGAAGACCGGCTGGACTGCATCGCCAGCGTTGGCGTGTCGGTCAGGCCCTGGGATGTGCTGTCTATTGCCCTTCGGGCAGGCGGGAGCCTGCTGAACTGGCTGCTGGGGTATCGAAAGCTGGCCTCTCCGCCGCCTGTGCCGGAGAAACAGGGGGACGGGGAACAAAAAGAGAACACCGAGGCCGCTTGACCGGCCCCATTGAAAGGAGTACGCGAACATGGAGAAAAAAAACTCGATCAGCGAACTGCTGCAGGAGAGTATGGAAAAGGTCCGGGAGATGGCGGATACCAACACCATTGTGGGCCAGCCCATTCAAACGCCGGACGGCGTGACGCTGATTCCTATTTCCCGCATCAGCATGGGCATGGGCGGCGGCGGCATGGCCTTTGGTAATAAGAAGAAGGAGGCGGATGCCGGAGCCAGCGACTTGGGCGCTGGCGTGGGCGTGGGCGTCAAGATCGACCCGGTGGCTTTTCTGGTGGTGAAGGACGGCTTTACCCGCATCATGCCGGTGGCCATGCCGCCAATGAGCACAGTGGACCGGGTCATTGAAATGGTGCCGAACATAGTGGACCAGGTCAACGGCATTGTCCAGAGCTACCGGCAGAAGAAGGAGGACCCGGCGGAGGACGGCCTCTGCTGACGCTGAAAAATCCGGCAGGCCCGGAAAGGTTTGGCGGGAGTGAACTCCGGCGTACTGCGGCATACTAGGCCCATCTTGATGCCGGGAGGTGCGCCGGAATGTGGAAGCGCGGTGTAATGCGGGAGATTCTGTGCGGAGTTTTACTGGCAAGTATTTTGACTTGTCAGGCCAATGCTGTCGGGACTTCTGCGGTCTCCGCTGCACTGATTGAGCAAAAAAGCGGGCGGGTGCTCTACGCTCAAAATGAGAATGAGGAGCGGCTAATCGCCAGCATCACCAAGATCATGACCGCCGTAGTGGCCCTGGAGAACGGACGGCTCCAGGCGGAATACAAGGTGACGGCGGAGGACATGGCGGAGGGCTCCTCCATGTACCTCAAGCCAGGGGATACGCTGTGCCTGGAGGAGCTGCTGTATGGCCTGATGCTGGTCAGCGGCAACGACGCGGCGCTGGCGGTGGCCCACTGCGTCTCCGGCGGGACGGATGCGTTTGTCGCCCTGATGAACGAGACCGCCCAGAGGTTGGGGATGACCCACAGCCACTTTGCCAACCCCAACGGCCTGGACGCGGAGGGACACTACTCCAGCGCGGGGGACATGGCCCTGCTGGCGGCCTATGCCCTGGAGAACCAGGATTTCAAGCGGATTGTCTCCACCGCCTCCGTCACCATTGGGGAGCGGTACCTAGCTAACCATAATAAACTCCTGCGTATGTGCGAGGGCTGCATCGGGGTAAAAACCGGCTTTACAAAGGCTGCGGGCAGGACCCTGGTCTCCGCCGCCACCCGGGATGGAATGACCCTTGTCTGTGTCACGCTCCACGACCCCGACGACTGGAACGACCATATGGGCCTTATGGACTACGGCTTTGCCAATTACCATCTGGAGACCGCCGTCTCCGCTGGAAGGACCGCCGCGTCAGTGCAGGTCCTGGGGGGCACGGCGGCCACGGTTCCTCTAGCGGCGGCGGAAGACCTCTGCTACCCGCTGACCGGGGAGGAACGCCTCACCGTCGCGGCCCACGTCCCGCTGTCGGTAGAGGCCCCGGTGGTTCCCGGACAGGCGGTTGGAGAGCTGTGCGCCTATCTGGACGGCGTGGAGGTGGCGAAGGTAGATCTGGTGGCGGCGGCGCCCTCCGCCAGGCGGGTACAGGAGACGGAGGACCGGGGTTTTTTTGACCGGCTGTTTCAAGGCGCGCCGTGAGGCTGCTTTCAGGAGAGGGGGGGGAGACCGTGGAGGCGAGGTTACAGAAAATTTTGTCCGCTGCCGGGGTCTGCTCCCGCCGGGAGGCAGAGGCGTACCTGCTGGCGGGGCGGGGTTCCGTCAATGGCGCGGCGGCTGTCCTGGGGCAGAAGGCGGACCCGGACCGGGACGAAATCGCTCTGGATGGAAGGCCCGTCACCGCTGGCGGGGAGAGGATCTACCTGATGCTGAACAAGCCCAGGGGATACATTACCACCCTCTCCGACGAGCGGGGGCGTCCCACAGTGGCGGACCTGACGGCGGACTGCGGCGGGCGGGTGTATCCGGTGGGGCGGCTGGACAGGGACTCCGAGGGCCTGCTGCTGCTGACCAACGACGGAGATTTTGCCCAGCGGCTCAGCCACCCCAGCCACCAGGTGGAAAAAGAGTACCATGTGTCAGTGTCTGGAAAGCTGGAGGGCTGCCGGGAGCGGCTGGAGGCGGTTACCGCGCTGGAGGACGGCTCGCCGGTGGTTCCCGCCCGGGTGGGGGTGCTGGAACGGCGACCGGGACAGTGGACGCTGCGCGTGGTGATCTGCCAGGGGCTGAACCGGCAGGTGCGCCGGATGTGCGCTCTGGCGGGCCTGGAGGTCCGGCGGCTGGAGCGGGTCCGGGAGGGCCCGCTGGAGCTGGGAACGCTTCCGAAGGGCGGCTGGCGGCGGCTCACCGCCGGGGAGGTGCGGTCCATATACGGGGGAAGCCCCGTATAACAGGCGGGAAAGGAGGAGACATGGCTAAGGATATTTTACATACAATACAGGAGAATATGGCCGGTTTTTCCAAAGGACAGAAACGGATTGCGGGCTATATCCTGTCCGACTTCGATAAAGCCGCCTTTATAACCGCCAGCAAGCTGGGACGTCTGGTGAATGTCAGCGAGTCCACGGTGGTCCGCTTTGCGGCTATGCTGGGCTACGACGGCTATCCCGCCATGCAGAAGGCGCTGCAAGAGATGGTGCGCAGCAAGCTGACCTCCATCCAGCGCATCCAGACCTCTAACGACCGGCTCTTCAGCTCGGACGTGGTGGCGTCTGTCCTTCATATGGACATAGATAAACTGCGGGTGGCGGTGGAGGAAGTAGACCGGGCCGCATTTTCGGCGGTGGTTGATAAATTGATGTCCGCCAGGCATATTTATATTCTTGGCGTCCGCTCCAGCTCCTTTCTGGCTGGCTATCTCCACTTTTACCTGCACTTGATTTTTGAAAACGTGACCCTGGTGACCAGCAACAGCGCGGGGGACATTCTGGAGAGCATTTTGCGCATTGGCCCCGGGGACGTGCTGGTGGGGATCAGCTTCCCCCGGTACTCCCAGTCTACGATCAAGGGCGTGCAGTTTGCCCATGACAAGGGGGCGGCTGTGGTGGCCGTCACGGACAGCGACAATTCTCCGCTGTATCCGCTGGCCTCCTCCGTACTGCTGGCGCGCAGTGAGATGATCTCTTTTGTGGACTCCCTGGTGGCCCCCTTCAGCCTGCTGAACGCGCTGATTGTAGCGGCGGGCCACAGGAAGGACCGGGATATTTCCCAGATTTTTGATCGCCTGGAGGACATCTGGGACGAGTATGGGGTGTTTGATGAGCCGTGATGTAATTGTGGTGGGCGGCGGTCCCGCCGGAATGATGGCCGCAGCGGCAGCGGCAGAACAGGGCGCGGCGGTTCTGCTTCTGGAGCCCAACGAGCGGCTGGGAAAGAAGCTGAATATTACCGGCAAAGGCCGCTGCAACCTCACCAACGACTGTTCTTTTGAGGCGTTTTTTCAGAATGTTCCCTGTAATGGGAAATTCCTTTACAGCGCCTACAGCCAATTTGATAGCGCCATGGTGATGGACTTCTTTACTGGCCTCGGCGTGCCGCTGAAGACGGAGCGGGGCAGCCGCGTCTTTCCGGTGTCGGACCGGGCTTTTGATGTCAGCGGCGCACTGGAAAAGCACCTGCGGCGGCTGGGCGTCCAGACCGTCCAGGACCGGGCGGAGGCTCTGGCGTTCCGGGACGGCGTGCTCTCCGGCGTGGCAGGGGCCCGGGGGAGCTACGATGCGGGCCGGGTGGTGGTAGCCACCGGCGGCGTCAGCTATCCGCTGACCGGAAGCACCGGCGATGGCTACCGGCTGGCCTGGTCTGCGGGCCACACCATTGTGGAGCCCAGGGGGTCGCTGGTACCCCTCTGCGCCGCCGGGGACCTGTGCGGACGCCTCCAGGGGCTGAGCTTGCGAAATGTTGCGTTGCGGGTCTACGAGAGCGACAAGCTGATTTACGAGGATTTTGGGGAGATGCTCTTTACCCATTTTGGCGTCAGCGGTCCAATGGTCCTCTCCGCTTCAGCGCATATGCGGCGTTTTGAGAAAAAACGCTACCGCCTGGAGGTGGATCTAAAGCCAGCACTGGATGAACCGTCCCTGGACCGGCGGCTGGTCTCCGATTTTAAAAAATATGCCAACAGCGATTTTATCAACGCCTTTGAGGACCTCCTGCCGAAAAAGCTGGTGGAGCCCTTTGTGGAGCTGACAAGCGTTGCGCCCCGGCAGAAGGTTCACGACCTGACCCGGGAACAGCGGCGGCGGGTGCTTATGCTGCTGAAAGCGCTGCCCATTAAGATTACGGGCCCCCGTCCGGTGGAGGAGGCCATCATTACCACGGGCGGCGTATCGGTGAAGGAGGTCAACCCCTCTACAATGGAGTCAAAGCTGCTGCCGGGGCTGTATTTTGCGGGGGAGGTCCTGGACGTGGACGCCTATACGGGGGGATTCAACCTGCAAATCGCCTGGTCTACGGGCCATCTGGCGGGGAATTCCGCTGGAAGCCCTTGAACTATTTCCCGCGGGATGCAAAAGAAATGGCGCTGACTGGTTAGCGGTATGCGTTTGGCGATGAAGTACGGGTCAAAATTGTTGGCGTATTCTGCCGGAATGACGGAGGTCATAAGCGGGGGCCCAGAGGGCAGGTCCGCCAATGATTTTTCTGAACTGACAGATATGGAAAAGGCGGATATGTTCCGCCTTTCACCAAGAGAGAGGGGCCGGGGAGGGGTGGTCTGGCTGTGAATGCGCGGAAGAGATCATAAAGCAGTTTTCCAATAGAATGTATAAACTCAAAAAATGTATAAACTCAAAAATGGATAAGAAGTGAGGAACAGACGCTATGAAACATTACGCAGTTGCAATCGACGGGCCCAGCGGGGCCGGAAAAAGTACCCTTGCCCAGAGCTTGGCAAAGGAGCTGAGTTTCATCTATGTGGACACTGGGGCGATCTACCGGACAATCGGCTACTATGTTTGGCAGAAGGGCCTTGACCCAACCAAGGGGGAGGCCGTAGCGGCCTTGCTGCCCGAGCTGAACATCTCGATGTCCTACGGCGAGGACGGCCTCCAGAGGATGTACCTCAACGGCCAGGATGTGACGGAGGAAATCCGCCTGCCGGAGGTCTCCATGTATACCTCCCATGTGGCCGCCGTGCCGGAGGTCCGTGCGTTCCTGCTGGATATGCAGCGGGACATGGCGGAAAAGAACAATGTCATCATGGACGGCCGGGACATCGGCACCGTGGTGCTGCCGGACGCGGACGTGAAAATCTTCCTTACCGCCAGCGCGGAGGAGCGGGCCAAGCGCCGGTTCCGGGAGCTTAAGCAGCGGGGCGCACACAAGGACTACGGCGTGCTGCTGGTGGAAATTGAGGAACGGGACTATTTGGACTCCCACCGCACCATCGCGCCCCTGAAGGTAGCGGAGGGCTCGGTGACCGTAGATACCAGCGGCCTTACCTTTGAGGAGAGCCGCCAGAAGCTTTTGGAAATCATTAAGGAGCAAACCGGCCTATGACAAGGTTTTACCGCTTCGTCTACACCATTATCGCGCCGTTTATCCGCCTGTTCTTTCCCCACCGGGTGGTGGGGCTGGAGAATCTGCCGGAAGGGGGGGCCATTATCTGTCCCAACCACGCCAGCGGCTGGGACCCGTTTCTGGTGGCCGTATCCCTGCCGGTGGACTCCCGCTTGGCGGTGATGGGCAAGGACCAGTTGTTTCACATACCTGTTGTGGGGTGGCTGCTGAAAAAGGCGGGGGTCTTTCCCGTCAAGCGGGGGGGCAACGACCTCTCCGCCATGAAGACTGCCCTGCGGGTGCTCAACGACGGGAACCGGCTTCTGATCTTTCCTGAAGGGACCCGGGTGGACGAACAGGGGGAAACGGACGCCAAGGGCGGCGCGGCGGCAAACGCCGCCCGCACGAAAACGCCTATGATTCCTGTCTACTGCGGTCCTAAGCACAAGCTGTTCCGGAAAACAACGGTGGTCTTTGGGGAGCCCTACAGTCCGGTGTGCGCGGGGCGGAGGCCAACGGCGGAGGAGAACCGCCAGGCGTCGGAGGAGCTGCTGCGGCGGATCTACGCCCTCAGCGAGGTGAACGGATGGAAGTGATTCTGGCCAAGAGCGCCGGATTCTGCTTCGGCGTAGCCCGGGCCGTGCGGATGGCTGAGGAGCTGGCCGCTTCTGGCCGGAGAGTGAGCATGTTGGGCCACATCATCCACAACGACCACGAGAATGCCCGTCTGGCGGGTTTGGGCCTGGCCCTCATCTCCTCGCCAGAGGAGGCGGAGGAGGGCGGCTGCGTGCTTCTCCGGGCCCACGGGGAGGGCAGGCTGGTCCATGAGGCCCTCGCTGCCCGCAGAGTGGAGGTGGCGGATGCCACATGTCCCAAGGTAGCCCGGGTGCAGGAGATCGTCCGGGAGGCGGAGGAGGCGGGGCGCCAGCCGGTGATGATCGGCGATCCGGCCCACCCGGAGGTCCGGGGCGTTGGGGGCTGGTGCGGAAATTTGCAGGTATTTTCTGGGCCAGAGGAAGCCCTTTCCTGGGTGAAAAGCCTTGAAAACGCTACAAATATGCCTATTACCGTGGTTTCCCAGACTACGCTGCGCCGAGAAATTTGGGAAAGTTCTTTGAAAATTCTAAAAAAACAGTGTACAAACCTGAAAATATTTGATACAATATGTAATGCTACGCATACGCGCCAGTCGGAAGCGGCTCTCCTCGCCGCCAGGGTGGACGCGATGGTGGTGGTTGGTGATCCCAAAAGCGCCAATACAAAGCACCTGACAGAGATCTGCCGTTTACATTGCTCCCACGTTTTTCAGATTGAAAACGCGGACGAGCTGCCCTGGAAAGGACTGTCGGATAGCGCTGTGGTTGGTTTGACGGCGGGGGCCTCCACGCCTGCGAGCATCATAAAGGAGGTCAAAAAGACGATGAGTGAAGAAAAAATCCAGGGCGAGGGCATGGAAAATTTTGAAGAATTGGTAGAGCAGTATACCAATACATTAA
>CATIYU010000209.1 GCA_949739085.1 uncultured Eubacteriales bacterium
AGTCATCCACTAGTGGATGACTACCCACTTTGAATATCTTGACGAATGGTTTAGCAAATCCGCGTTCGGCAACACCAATCTGAAAAGGGAGTTTTTCCATAACCGCTTGCAATACCGGCGGCAGTTGATATATAATAGGAAGAAGCGGAATGAATGGAGAGAGCGGTACAGGAGCGGAAAAGGGCGGCAAGGCCGGGGCCTGCCCCCGCTGGAGGGCTCCTCATAAAAAATAAAAAAATGCGCGTCATGCCGCAGCAAGGAGGAATTTGCATGGAAGCCCAGTTTGAGTGGCGGGAGGAGTACAATATCGGTGTGGACAGTATCGATCAGGAGCACCAGCGGCTCTTTAAGATCATCAACAAGCTGTTCACCCTCAAGGACGCGGGAAAGGACGGCCAGTGGGCCTGCCAGGAGGGCGTTAAGTACTTCAAGGGCCACGCAATGAAGCACTTTGCAGATGAGGAGGCCTTTATGGCGTCCATCGGCTACAAAGGGCTGGAGCAGCACCGGCGCATTCACCAGGGATTTCGGGAGAATACGCTTCCCGCCCTGGAGAGGGAGCTGGAGAAGAGCGAGTATTCCCAGGACGCTGTAGACCATTTCCTGGGCGTCTGCGCCGGGTGGCTCATCGGGCATACGCTGACAGAGGACAGCTGCATCACCGGGAAGATGGTCAAAAAATGGATGAGCGCCCTGCCTGGCGAGGAGCTGGCCGCCATAAAGAAGGTCATCGTCCAGCTGGTGTTTGACATGTTCCATCTGGAGTCCAGCCTTATCAGCGACGCTTACAACGGCGAGAAATTTGGCACCGGGGTCTACTACCACCTGGTCTACGGGACAGAGGAGGAGGAAAAAAGGCAGGAGGTCATTCTGGTCTTTGAGGAAAAGCTGCTCATCAATACGGTTGGAGCCATGCTGGGGGTTCAGACCAACGCCCTGGACACCATGTTGGTCCATGCCGCCAGATACACCGCCCGGCAGTTCGCGGGCAGGGTGATGGAGTGCCTCCCGGCTATGAGCGGCTGCGAGTTGAAGGAGGAGAGCCTCTTGTCCTACGAGCAGTTCCAGGAGATCTTCGCCCGCTCGGAGATGCAGGCCAACCTGCTCTTCAGCACCGGCGGCGCGGGGTACTTCGCCTACTGCCTCATTGCGCCCCACCTGCTGAAAAGCGGCGTTGGGACGCCTATCGAGGCTGGAAACGCCCTGAAAGCCGTGGAAAACTACCTGATGCAGCGGGAGGAGCGGGCTGCCGCGAAGCGGAAGGTGCTGGTGGTGGACGACTCGCTGACCATACGGCACGGCATGCAGCAGCTTCTCTCTGAGGACTACGAGGTGGCGCTGGCGGAATCCGGGGTGGCCGCTATCCGGACCATGACGCTGAACCGTCCGGACCTGGTGCTGCTGGACTACGAGATGCCGGTCTGCGACGGAAAGCAGACCTTGGAGATGCTGCGCTCCGAGAAGGAATTTGAGGACATTCCGGTGATTTTCCTGACCGGACGGCGGGACACGGAGACCATGATTAAGGTCATGCCCCTGAAACCGGCGGGGTATCTGCTGAAGAACGCAAAGCCTGCGGACCTCAAAAAGGAGATTGACGCCTTTTTTGAAAAGCAGAAGACCTGACCAGTTGGGGCCGGAGAACTACATACGTCAAGACCTCCGGCTTTGCCGGAGGTCTTGACGTATGGC
>CATIYU010000210.1 GCA_949739085.1 uncultured Eubacteriales bacterium
GCCGCGTTGAGCAGGGCGTCGATCTGGCTTTGTGATAAGACTTCCGCCATACTGTTTCCTCACCTCGGGACTGGTTTCCCTCTCATACTATCACAAAACATGCCACAATGCAAGTCCTTGCCGCCGGGACGCGTTCATGAACATGCAAATTGTACAAAACGCTGTCCCTCCCCCCGGTTCTTTCGGGAAAAACCGTTTAAACCACGGAAACACAGGAAAATCGTCCCGATATCCGGGAGGGGCGCTGTGGCTTCCTCACTCGTCCTCGTCCGAGGGTTGGACCGCGGAGGACGCGCCTCCGTCGGGGCCCAACAGGTCCAGAACGTTCTGGTCGATCTCCGGCGTATCGCCGGAATCCCCGGCTTCCCCGGGATCTGTGGTGGTCTGTCCTCCCGAATCCGGCGGAACCACGCCCACCTGCGCGCCGTTGTTATCCGGCTGTTCCTGGTTGGTCTCCATATAGTACTTTGCCACGGAGTCCGCCATCCGGTTTTCAATATCCTTACCGCTGATGGTCAGTTCCACCCGCCGGTTCTGGGCCCGGCCCTCCGGCGTGTCGTTGGACGCAATGGGCCGCCACTGGCCGTAGCCCCGGCTGGTCATCCGCGCCGGGTCCAAGAGCCGGGAATCGCTCTGCTCCTGGAGGTAAATAAGCACCTCGCTGGCCCGGTTGCTGGAGATGGTCCGGTCGCCCCGGACTGTGTTGGGCGCGTCGGTCCGCGCCTGGGCGGTGTGGCCGGAGATCTCAATGGAGTCAATGTAGGGCCCCGCGATCTCCAGCGCCGGGATGATGGCGTCCAGAGCCGCCTTGCCCTCGTCCCGCAGGTCCCACTTGTCGCCCTCAAAGAAGATGGCGTCATCAAAGCGGATGAAGATGAGGCCGTCCCCCTGGGTGACGCTCATGGCGGAGGAGCTGGACTGGCTGGCCGCAAAGGTCTGCAAGTATTCAAAGAGCTCCTCCATGTGCTCGGTGACGTCCTCCTGGGTCATGGGCATGTCGTCGCCGCCCTCTTCTCCGTTGTCGCCCTCCGGACCCCGGGGGGTTTCGTCTGTGCTGACAATGGCATCTTTATTAAAGCTCTGTACAATAATCATCCACTTTTCCTCGTCGATGGTAGACATGGAGTACAGCAGCACGAAGAAGCACAGCAGCAAGGTCACCATGTCGCCGTAGGTGTCCATCCAGTTGGAACCGCCGCCGCCGCTGCTCTTCTTTTTAATGGAAGCCACAAAAGCTCACCTCGTTCCTTCCCATTTCGGCCATTGTGATTATTCCTTCTTGCCGCCGTCCTCGGCACGCTGCTGGGACTCCATAAAGGTCATCAGCTTTTCCCGCAGGAACTTGGGGTTCGCGCCCGCCTGGATGGACATGATGCCCTCCACGATGATGAGCTTGCAGAGCACCTCCTCCTCGTCCCGCTTGCGCAGCTGCTGGGCAATAGGTCCAAAGATCATATGGGCCAGCACGCAGCCGTACAACGTGGTAATCAGGGCCGTACCCATGGCGTTGCCGATGTTGCTGGAGCCGCTGGAGTCGGACATATCCATACTTTTCAGCATGTTGATGAGGCCCACCAGCGTGCCCACCATACCGAAGGCCGGGGCCACGGCGGAGCCCTTGTCGTACATCCCCGCGATGCCCTCGTGCCGCCCGGAGGACTGCTCGATGTCGTTCATCATGATATCCTTCACCTGGTCGGCGTCGTTGTTGTCCACGATGAGCATGATGCACTGCTTGAAGAAGGGGTCTGTCTGCTGGTTGCCCTGTTCTTCCAGAGCCAGAAGGCCGTTTTTACGGGCGATCTGGGCCAGCTCCACCAGCTGCTCGATAATGGCCTTGGGGTCGTACTTCTTGGTATTCATCAGGATGCCGATGTGCTTGGGGATAGCGGCCAGCTGGCTGGGGGGGAAACTGGCAATCAGCACCATGATGGTACAGCCGATGGTGATGAACACGCTGGCTCCGTCCACGAACCGTCCCACCTGACTGGGCGTCAGGAAGGACTCTCCGCCCTGCATCATGCCGATGACCATGATGAGGAACGCGCCTACAACGCCGATAATGTACGTAATATTCATAAGAAAATCTCACACCCATTTTACTCCCGAGGGAGGTTTTTTCTTGATTTTACCTTCCAGGCGGAAAGCCGCCGGAACCCATCTGAAAAACGCCGAAAACCGGCTCCGGCGCGAAGCTCCGCCGCTTCGGCGCCCCTCAGACGCGTCCCCACGCCTACCGCTTGTCCACTACCGCCAGCTCCCGGCGCACATCCTGCACCTTGGCATTGTACTCCGTGATGAGCCGGATAATGTCCTCCGGCGTCTCCATGACGATGTAGAAATCCCGGTTCATCATGGTGATCTTAGACTCCGGAATCATCTCGATGCACTCAATCTGGTTGTGATTGACCAGGAACTTCTCTTTGTTTCGCTTTGTCAGGACGATCATAGCCAGCTTCCTTTCTTCCCCCCGGACCGCCGGGACGGGCCCGGCAGTCCAGGGAGGGAAATAGATTCAGTTCCGCGCTCAGCTATGGCTCACGCTTAGCGCTTCATGTTTACCAGTTCCTCCAGCATGGAGTCGGTGACGGTGACGATACGGGTGTTGGCCTGATAGCCGCGCTGGGTCAGGATCAGGTTGGAGAACTCGGTAGCCACGTCGGCGGTGGACTTCTCCAGGCCGCCGTTGCGGATCTCGTTGGTGCCGCCCTTGAGGACGGCGTCGTTGGCCGGGGGCTGGATGTTGGTCTGGGTAACGCCGTTATTGCCGTCGTCCAGGAAGTCAACAACCAGCATGTTGTTCATATAGCGCCCGGACAGCATACCCTTCAGAGCGGCTACGCGCATATCGCCCGCGCCCTCCTGGCACTTGTAGTAGGGGCCGTCCATGTGGGTAACGCCGTCGTTGGCGGCGCAGCTGCCCACCGCCAGGTAGCCGATGATGACGGTCTGGCCGTTGTCGTTCTGGCACACAATGGCGCCCTCCTTGCTGATGGACATGCTCACCGGCTCGATGGGGGCGACCTCCTTGTTGGGCATGGGGCCGTCGTACTTCCAGATAGTGGGGTTAGCGGGAGCCGCAGTGGTAACACCCGGCTTCGGCGTAGCGGTCACCGTGGGCGGATCTTGCGTGTGGTCCCAGGTGTAGTTGTAGTCACTGGCCAGGGCGCCGGTTGTTGTATCAATACCGCCGTTTGCCGTGCCGGTGCCGTCGGCAAAGTCGATGCCCAGGATGTTCTTGTTCGCATCCATTTTCACTCGATAGGAGCCGTCCGCCGAGGTGTAGTACCAGACGTCGGGCGTACCCGCCGCAGCGTCGCCCTCAATAAAGGTGGTGGTGGAGCCGTCGGTGGGATTTGTGGTGCTGGTGCCATCCGTGTTGATTGACGTATCCACGTTGGTCACCGCAGAGGAGACAATGTCCGCCATGGAGACGGTAGAACGGTAGAGGTAGCCGTCAGCGTTGCGCCGCACGGGGCCCATCAGGTCGTAGACCGGGTCGCCGGTCTCCCACTGCGCCTCGTCTCCGTTAAGGCCGCCGTTCTCCTTGGTGGGCTTGGCGGCGGCGAGGGGCAGGCGCATGGTCCCCAGGCTGCTGGAGATGATCGTGTTGCAGTCCTTGCCGGTGACGGTCTTCAGGGTCTCCTGGTCAAAACCCAGCCAGGAGGCCTCGGTGCCCGCGTCCTTGTAGGGGTTATATACAGTGCCAAAGCCGTAAGCCACGCTGCCCAGGCGGTCGCAGATGAAGCCCGCCGCGTCCTTCCAGAAGTCGCCCTTCCGGGTGAGGGTGAACTTGGTCAGGTCCGCCGAGCCGCCGGTGGTGACAATGCCCTTGTCGCCCACCAGGAAGAAGCCCTCGCCCATGAGCATACAGTCCAGGTCAAAGCCCGTGGGGGCGTAGGTGCCGGGGCTCATGTTCAGGTCGATGGACCCCACGCTGGCGCCGTAGCCGATCTGGGAGGGGTTGTTGCCGCCGGCGGTAACGCCGCCGTTGCTGCCGGAGCGGCTGGTGGTGTAGATGGACTCCATAAAGGTCATGCGCTGGGCCTTGTAGGCCTCGGTATTGACGTTGGCGATATTGTTGCCGATGATGTTGAGGTTTGCCATGTGGGTCTTGAGGCCGCCAATGGCGGCATACATTGCACCTGTCATGTGATCAAAAATCTCCTTTTCGCGTTTTGGCGCTGCCGGCCCCCGTCAATCGGACGGTAGGCCAAAGCATCCTGAAAAGGTCCTGCCATTTCTCATTTAAGAAGGACAGCGCCGTCAATGTTTGTGAAGATATTTTCCTCCATCTCCTGCTGGGACATGGTTGTGATGACGCGCCCGTTGGGCACGTTGATGATGAACGCGCGGTTGGCGTCAAAGGCCAGGATATTGGTCGCGCCCTTGGCCTGTGCCTTCTCCACGGAGCCTGCCAGCTGGCTCATCAGCGCGGGAGTGACTTCGATGCCGCGCTCCTCAGCCCGGCTCATAGCGTGCTTCGAGAAAGCGATGGCAAAGTCCTCTGTCCTGCTGATTTCCCGCTGCAAAAGCGCTCCGAACCGGTCTGCGGTATCCCTCCGGCCAACCGGCTGTACGCGTTCAATCTGTTCCACTGCCTGTACAGGCTCTACGGGTGAGATTCTCTCGATCATGATTTCCTCTCCCTAGTTCCGGCGGCTTCCATTCCGCCGTCCACTTGGCAATCAGGCCTCGGGGTCGGGATTGACCGCGCCGCCGCCCGCCGCGCCGGAGTTCTCCGCGCCGCTGGTATCGTCTCCGCCGTCCCCGCCGGGCTCCTGGGGCTTACCGCCGCCCTCGCCGCCCTCTACCTTATCGCCGTCTTCTCCGCCGCCTTCGACGTTATCGCCACCTTCAACGTTATCGCCGCCCTCGACCTTGTCGCCATCTTCGGTGTTATCGCCGCCTTCCACCTTGTCATCCTCGTCCTTGTCGCCGTCCTCGCCGGGCTTGTTGATCGGCGGGAGACGTCCCACGCCCATGATGCTGCTGAGGAAGTAGCTCTCGCCGTCTACGAAGATGACCTGGCTGCCATTGAAGGTACCGGTACCTTCCACAACGCCCACCTTCTCAACGATGTCACCGTTCTCGTCGTAGATGCCCAGCGTGACCTCCTTGCCCACCAGTGAAGCGGCGTAGCTCATGACATTGGCGGTCGTCAGCTCCTCCATCTGCGTGCTCATCTCGGTCATCGCCTGCATGACGGTCATCTGGATGAGCTGGTTCATCATGTCGTTGGTGTCGGCCTGGTTGTCAATGGTCTGGTTCTGGAACTGGGTGACCATCAGCAGAAGCATGTCCTCAAAGCTGAGGCTGGTGGCGCTGCTGCTCTCCTCTCGTTTTTCGTTGCTGGCCCAGCTCTGGTCGGTTCTGCTGGCCCCTGTAGTTCGGTTGGTCAGGTCCATCAATTCATTGTAATTATTGTCTATGCTGCTCATATACGCGCTCTACACTCCTTTCACTTACAGCGTCTCCTCCGCCGTGACCAGGCCCAGGCGCAGCCGCTGGAGGAAATCTCCGGCGTGATCGTCCCGCCGCTGCTCCTGCTGGGGATGGCGGTGGTGCTGCTGCTGGTTGTGTCCGTCCGGATTCGTCTGCTGCTGATTTTGCTGCTGGGGGGCCTCCTGGTTCCGCTGGACCTCCAGGCGGACCTCCTGACCCTGGCTGTAGCCCTGGAGCGCGGCGTGCAGGCCGTCCAGATGCTGGGTAAGCAGGGTCTCCGCCTTCCCGGTGGCCACATGGATCGCCACCTGGAGCGCACCGCCGCTGTCCCGGGTCATCTCAATCGTCACCTGTCCCAGATTGGCGGGATTCAGCCGGATCTCAATTTTCTGAGCCCCGTCCTCCACCGCCTGGCGGATGGTGTTGGCCAAGTTCTCGTCCATGTCCGGCTCCTGGGTGTCCAGGGTCTTGTAGGTCTCGCCCACCTTCACAGGGGCGGCCTCCGCATCCTGGAACAGGGGGGCCTGGTTCAGCTGGGCCGCCTCGTCCTGAGTTTCTCCGCCAGCGTCCTGCTCCTGGCCGGACTCCTTCGCCTGAGGCGCTTCCCGCACCTGGACTTCCACCGTCTCAGATTCCCGCTGGGGCTGGGCCTCCTGGGTCTGAACGGCCTCCTTGGGCGCTTCCGGCTGTTCCGCGGCCCGCGCTGTTTCCTCCACCGGGACCTCCGTCTTCTGGACGGTCTCCTGGAAGGATTCCACAGTCTGCTGAATGGGCTCCTCCCCCTGCTGGACAGGAACCGGGACCGCCTCTTCCTCCACGGGAAGCTCCACAGCGGCCGCCTCCACAGGCATCTCCGGCTCTACCACGGGCGTTTCCACCACCGTCTCCACCGCCGCAGGTTCCACTGGGGCTTCCACCACAATCTCCGGGCTGCTGGCCTCCACGATCTCCGGACGGAACACGTCGATCATGGCCTGCATGGCGTTGGGGTCTCCGTGTACCTGCTGGGGAGCGGCGGCCGCCTCCTTGTCAACAGGGGCGTCCTCCTTCTTGCTGGTACTGCCGGGCTTCTCCTGGGAGGGCTGGTCCTTGACGCCGTCGTCCTTGCCAGTCTCCACGTTGTCTTTTCCGGCCTGCTCCATCATGTCCTGAAAACTGGATGGGTCCTTACCTTCGCTGGTCCCGCCGGTCTGGGGCAGGGTGTTCGCCATGTTTGACGCCATCTGGTACATTTGCTGGAGCATCAGGTTTTCCATTACATTCAAACGTTCTCCACCTCCTTATTGGATTTGGTATCAGATTGCTGGTTTTTCCGCTGTGAGCATCCGCTGGAAAATACCGGACAGGGCGCTGAGCGCCTCCCTATCCCGAACGGCGTACTGTGGGTCGTTCCAGTCGCCCACCGTCCACTCCATCCGCTCCCCCAGCCAGCCCATGGCGTCCCGGTCCAGCGGGACAGCCGTGCAGAGCCAGCCATAGGAGATTCCGAACGCATCGCCGCCGTCTGACACGGCTGGCGCGGTACGGCTCATAAAAAGGCCGCTGCCCTCCAGCCCCAATAGGTCCTTCATTTGGATGTGCTCCAGGTCCTCCCGAGAGAGGGCTCCCATCCGCGCCAGGCCGTCCAGGAAATCTCTGTACTCCTCCTGGGACATATCATGGGGATCGTACCTCTGGGCCAGCTCCGCGATCTCCTCATTGGTCAGCTCGCGCCGCTCCTCGCCGCGCTCCCGCACCTGTTCGGCTTCGGTTTCGCCCTCCGTCAGACGGAACGCGCCCTGGTCCGCCAGAACTGCGGCAAAGGCCTGCATCTCCGCCGTCTTCATGGGGTCCCAGGGGCTTCCCGCCTCCAGGCCCTCCGGTTCGTCCTCCTGAAGGCCCAGCTTGACGCCGGCGCGCTCCACCTGCTGGCCGGCCTCTATCCGGCTGTTCCGGGCCATATTGTCCAGAATCGCTGTGAGGGCGTCGATAACAGCGTCTTCCTTCCGCCGCTCGTCGTTTTCCTTGACGGTCTGGCGCATCGCCAAATGGGTCTCCTTGTAGAAGCTGTTCTCCGGGTCCGCCAGCTGCTTTTTCAAGTCCGCCACAGAGGAGAGGAAGTCCGCGCCGGACGGCGGCGGTGCCGTCCTCCCCCCGCCAACACGCGGGGACACGCTGGGGTAGTTCCTTGCGACATACATGCTCTCTTTCTTCACCTCCTTTCCCTACAGTATATATATTTGAGAAACACCCTTCGGGTGAAACTCACCTAACTGGCGCGCTTACGCGCTCTGGGCGGCTATGGCCCGGGTCGTGGAGACAAATTCGTCGATCATGGCCTCTTCGCTCTTCTGGACGGCCTTGTTGTAGAGCTCCAGTTTTTTCTCCTTGAGCTTCTCCAGGGAGGAGGTGTCCTGCTTGGCGGCCACCACCTGGGCCCGCTTGGCCTCCTCCTCCTGCCGCAGCCTCTCCAGCTCCAGCACCGCCTCCTGGATCTCCCGCTCCATGGCCCGCAGGTACTGCTCGTACTGCATGGCGTCCAGAATGGCGATGCCCTCCATCTTCCGCTGGGTAAATTCCTGGTTCAAGGCGTAGTAGTTTTCCTCCAGCCGGGCGAGCAGGTTCTCTTGGTCGCGGACCTGGGCCAAAATCGCCCCGTGCTCCGCCTGGAGGGCCTCCAGCACCTGCTGTTTATAGTCCAGCACGGTTTCAAGGGAAAAGCGGAACTTCTTCATAAATCCAAAACCTTTCTCTGCTGTTCTCAGGCGCTACCGCATAATCTGCCGCAGCTCTTTGAGGCTGTCCTCGTAGGAGAACGCCTCGTTGATGCCCTGGGTCAAAAAGCTGTTGATGGCGTCCATCTTCTTCAGCGCGTGGTCCAGCTTGGGGTTGGTCCCCGCCTTGTAGGCGCCGATAGAAACCAGGTCCGCGTTCTTCTCATAGACCCCCATAATGTCCCGCAGCTGGCTGGCCAGCTGCCGGTGTTCCGGGGAGACGATCTCCACCATCAGACGGGAGATGCTGGCCCCCACGTCAATGGCTGGGAAATGGTTGCTGTTGGCCAGCTTCCGGGAGAGGACGATGTGCCCATCCAGAATACCGCGGACCGTGTCCGCGATAGGTTCGTTAGTGTCGTCGCCCTCCACCAGAACCGTATAGACCCCGGTAATGGAGCCCTTCTCGAAATTCCCGCTCCGCTCCAGGAGCTTGGGCATCTCCGCGTACATGGAGGGGGTATAGCCTCTCGCCACCGGCGGCTCAC
>CATIYU010000211.1 GCA_949739085.1 uncultured Eubacteriales bacterium
CCCCCGCCGCCAGGAGGGATTCCGTGTCCTCCCGGGCCTGCCAGAGCACGCTTTTCACCCGCTCCGACACTCGGGCCGTCTCGCTGAGGCAGAGCAGGGCGTCCGGCGGCAGGCAGCCGAAGACGGAGGCAAGACCCGCGCCGGGCAGCAGCTCTACCGCGGGCAGCAGGAGGGCGGATTCCAGATTCCGTGTCCGGCGCTGGGTGGTCACGTCGAAGGCGCCCAGGGAGTCGATCTCGTCGTCGAAGAACTCGCAGCGCACCGGCTCCTCCATCAGGGGGGAGAATACGTCCAGAATGCCGCCCCGCAAGGCGAACTGCCCCACCCCCTCCACCTGCTCCGTCCGGCTGTAACCGGCGTCCACCAGATGCTGGGGCAGCGCGCCCAGGTCGTACCGCTCCCCGGGGGCCAGGGTCATGGCGGCGTCCCCCATGGCGCGGAGAGGGCTGGTCTTTTGCAGAAGGCCCTCGGCGGTGCAGACCACCGCCCGGGGGCTCTCTCCCCCGTCCTGGGACAGCTCATGGAGGGCGGCGATGCGGTTGTGCTCCCACTGCCGGGAGATGACCGTGCCCGCCCGCACAAACAGCTCCCGGGCAAAAATTTTCAGGGGCTGGACCCCCAGGAGGATCTCCAGATCCCCGGCCAGCCGGACCGCCTCCCCCTCGTCAGAGCAGACCATTACCAGGGGCCGCCCCGTCTCCGACGCCAGGGCGGCGGCGATCTGGGCCCGGTGGACGGGAGCCAGACCCGTTACCGCCGCGGGGCACCCGCCGCCCTCCACGGCCGCCGCCAGCGCTCCCGCCTCCGGGATGCCCAGCAGGGTTTGCAGCAGTTGTTCCATTGAGAACCCTCCTTTGGGGAACATGAACAGATTTTACAAAAAACGCAGGAAAAGGCCCACGCCCATCCCCTCGGGGAGGCGTGTGCCGTTCTCTGTATCTGAAACGCTATCCTACCGCTTTTTCCAGGCTTTGTCAAGGGAAAGACCGCCCGTTCCCCTGCCTGCACCGTCCACCATTAACAACTACTAGACTTCCCCTGCCGCCCGCGATATGGTGCTTCAGAAAAATTTTACTTTTCTGTTTCATGTTGTGGACGCTCTGGCAAAGCTGTGGTAGAATGAATCGAAAAAGGTGAGGATAGTGGAGGGTAAAACAGCAATTGCCCAGGGGCTATGCGCTACGGACGGCAGCGCGGGTTCTGACGCCGTCTGCGAGACTGTCCTGCCTGAAAAACAATCTTGGCATGGATGACGGAATCCTGCCTGGTAGAATACAAGGAGAGAATATGGACAGCTTCCTTTTTCCCGTCCAGCGCAACCCCCTGCGCACCAGGGCGGATGTGGAGCGGGCCCTCCTCCAGCTGCTGGAGCCGGTAACGGCCCGGTTTACCACCGGATACGCGGGAGTGCGCCTGGGGGAATTTGCCGCCCACTACGGGGAGCGCACCGCCCAGCTGGAGGCGTTCTCCCGGATGCTGTGGGGGCTGGCGCCCCTGTGGAGCCAGGGGGGCGGGCAGGAGCTCCTGCCCCTCTTCCGCCAGGGACTGGTAAACGGCACGGACCCGGCCCACCCCGGCTACTGGGGCCCGGTCCGGGACTGCGACCAGAAGCTTGTGGAGATGGCGGCTATCGCCGCGACGCTGCTGCTGTGCGGGGACCGGCTGGCCCTCTCCCCCCGGGAGGCCGGAAACCTCCACAGCTGGCTGGCCCTCGCCAACGGGCGGGGGATGCCCCAGAACAACTGGCTCTTTTTCCGGGTGCTGGTCCAGGCCGCCTTCCGCCGCATGGGCTGGAGCTGGGACCAGGAACAGCTGGAGGCGGACCTCTCCCAGCTGGAGGACTGGTATCTGGGGGACGGCTGGTACTGCGACGGTCTGGATACCCAGATGGACTACTACATCCCCTTTGCCATGCACTACTACGGCCTCCTCTACGCCCGCTTTGCGGAGGGGGAGGACCGCAGCCGCCGCTTCCGGGAGCGGGCGGCCCGGTTTGCCGGGGACTTCCTCTACTGGTTTGAGGACAGCGGACGGGCGGTCCCCTTCGGCCGCAGCCAGACCTACCGCTTCGGCCAGTGCGCCTTTTTCTCCGCCCTGGCCTTCGCCGGGGTGGAGGCCCTCCCCTGGGGCGTGGTGAAGTCCCGGGTGCTGGGCAACCTGCGCGACTGGCTGGCCCTGCCCATCTTCACCGGGGACGGCCTCCTCAGCGTGGGCTACGGCTACCCGAACCTGTGTATGGCCGAGGAGTACAACGCCCCCGGCTCCCCCTACTGGGCCCTGAAAGCCTTTCTGTGCCTGGCCCTCCCGGAGGACCACCCCTTCTGGCGGGCAGAGGAGCAGGTCCCGGTCCTGGACCCCCAGCGGGCCTTCCCCCGGGCCCGGACGCTCATCGCCCGCGCCCCCGGACAGGTGCAGATGTTCCCCTCAGGGCACTACTGCGCCTGCCAGCTGGGACAGGTGGCGGCCAAATACGAGAAGCTGGTCTACTCCAGCCGCTTCGCCTTCTCCGTCTCCCGGGGGGAGAGCCTGGAGGAGGGCGCCTTCGACAGCTGCCTGGCCGTCAGCGAGGCGGGAGAGGACCGCTGGCGGATGCAGCGCGGCTTCGACGCCTACGGCCTCTCGGCGGACCACACCTGGCGGCGTTTTTCCCCCATGCGGGGGGTGAGCGTGGAGGTGAAGGTGGAGCCCTGCTTCCCCAGCCACCGCCGGACCTACCTCATCACCACCGACCGGACGATTGACGCCGCAGACGGCGGCTTCGCCATCCCGGCGGAGCGGGAGGGGCAGCGGTACCAGCCGGACATGGTGGACTGGCGCACCCACGGCGTCACCGCCCGGTTCCCCTGGGGCGTCAGCGGCATCGAGTGCCTCAGCGGCGGCGGGGAACCCCTGCTGGCCGGGGCCTGGCCGAACACCAACCTGCTGGCCCCCCTCACCCGTATCCCCACCATCCGCTGGCGGCTGGGGCCGGGGCAGCACCGGCTGGTCACCCTTGTCACCGGCAGCACGCCGGAGGAGGCCCGCTAAAGGGGAACGCGAACCCCAACCGGTATTTACAGAAATTATTTTTGAACAGGAGGCAACGCCGCCATGGACATTCGTTACTCTGCCAACCCTAAGGACGTCAAGCGCTTCACTACCCAGGAGCTGCGTCAGGAATTCCTGATCGAGAACCTCTACCAGCCCGATCAGGTGACGGCGGTCTACTCCCATGTGGACCGGATGGTCACCCTGGGCTGTATGCCGGTCCAAGAGACGGTGCCCATTGACAAGGGCATCGACGTGTGGGCCAACTTCGGCACCCGCTACTTCCTGGAGCGGCGGGAAATCGGCATCTTCAACATCGGCGGCCCCGGCTCCATCACCGTGGACGGCACGGTCTACTCCCTGGGCTACAAGGACTGCCTGTATATCACCCGGGGGGCCCGGGAGGTGTTCTTCGCCAGCGGCAGCAGCAGTGCGCCAGCCAAGTTCTACATGGTCTCCGCACCGGCCCACCGCAGCTACGAGACCCGGCTCCTGCGCCTGGAGGACGCGGCCAAGCGGCCCTGTGGCGAGGCGGCGGCCTCCAACAAGCGGGTCATCAACCAGTTCATCCATCCCGACGTACTGCCCACCTGCCAGCTGTCCATGGGCATGACGGTGCTGGAGGAGGGCAGCGTGTGGAACACCATGCCCGCCCACACCCACGAGCGGCGCATGGAGGTGTACATGTATTTTGAGATGCCGGAGAACGAGGCGGTATTCCACCTGATGGGCCAGGGCCAGGAGACCCGGCACATCGTTATGCACAATGAGCAGGCCGTAATCTCCCCCTCCTGGTCAATCCACGCCGGGGCGGGCACCGCCAGCTACACGTTTATCTGGGCTATGGGCGGGGAGAACCAGGCTTTTGACGATATGGACGGCCTGCCCACCGCCGCCCTCAGGTAGGAGGCGGCTATGGACAGGAAGAACCTCTTCTCCCTAGAGGGAAAGACTGCCCTCATCACCGGCGGGGCCTACGGCATCGGCTTTGCCATCGGGGCGGCCCTGGCGGACGCGGGGGCGAACATCGCCTTCAATTGCCGCACCCAGGCCAATCTGGACAGAGCCCTGGCGGACTACGCGGCCCGGGGCATCCACGCCGAGGGCTACATTGCCGACGTCACGGCGGAGGAACAGGTAGCGGACCTGGTGGCCAAGCTCCACACCAGCTTGGGCGGCGTGGACATCCTGGTAAATAACGCCGGCATCATCCAGCGCGTCCCCATGATGGAGATGAGCGTCCAAGATTTCCGCCAGGTGGTGGATACCGACCTGGTGGGACCCTTTATCTGCGCCAAGGCGGTCCTGCCCGGGATGCTGAAAAAGGGACACGGGAAGATCATCAACATCTGCTCCATGATGAGCGAGCTGGGCCGGGAGCCCGTCCCCGCCTACGCCGCCGCAAAGGGCGGACTGAAGATGCTCACCCGGAACATCTGCGCGGAGTACGGCGGGGCCAACATCCAGTGTAACGGCATCGGTCCGGGCTACATCGCCACACCCCAGACCGCCCCCCTCCGGGAGCGCCAGAGCGACGGCAGCCGCCACCCCTTCGACCAGTTCATTGTCTCCAAAACCCCGGCGGGCCGCTGGGGGGAGCCGG
>CATIYU010000212.1 GCA_949739085.1 uncultured Eubacteriales bacterium
GGGCCCCGCTCTTTTCGTGTTCCAGCCGCCACAGGCGGCCCGCCAGCTCCGGCAGGGCGGCGCACTCTGTGACGGCAAAGCCGTGCAGTTTCTGATTCTTCTCCATAGGTCAGCCTCCTGTTTCTGTATGTAGATTGAGAAAATTCCGCGACCGTTCCCCGGGAAGCGGGCGGAGGCCCAGGAATTTCCTCCCGCGCCTCCGCCGCGCCCCGGCAATGGGGGGTACATTGCCGTACCTCAATATATATATTGTAACACAGGAGGCCGCGCCCTGTCAATAAAGCGCTACCCGTTGGAGACGTTGTAGAGGGAGTAAAAATAGCCCTTCCGGTCCATCAGCTCCCGGTAGGTCCCCTCCTCGCAGACCCCGCCGTTCCGCAGGACGATAATCCCGTCGTACCGCTCCAGAAGGGCCTCCTCCAGGCGGTGGGTCGCCACCAGGCGGGTCAGGCCGTCCAGGCGCAGAATGGCGTCCGTAACGGCGAAGGCGGTCTGGTTGTCCAGGGCGGCGGTGGCCTCGTCCAGCAACAGCACCGGGGTGCCCCGGAGCAGGCACCGGGCGATGGACACCCGCTGCCGCTCCCCGCCGGAGAGGCCCGCGCCGTTTTCGCCGCAGCGGTAGTCCTCCCCCCGCTGCTCTATGAGCGCCTTGAGGCCGGACCGGCACACCGCCCGGTCGATCTGCTCCGCCGGGAAGTCCCGGAACATGGTGATGTTGCCGCGGATGGTATCGTCAAAGAGGAACACGCTCTGGCCGATGAGGCTTATGAGGTCGTAGAGGCTGTCAGGGTCCACGTCCCGCAGCTCCTTGCCGTCGATGGAGATGGAGCCGGTATATCTGTCATACGCGCCCATGAGCAGGTTCAAGAGGGTGCTCTTGCCGCTGCCGGAGGCCCCCACCAGGGCGTACTTCTTCCCCGCCTCCAGCCGGAGGCTCACGTCCTCCAGCACCGGCTGCTCCGCCTCGTAGCCGAAGGTCACGTGGTCCAGCGCAATGGCCTCGTTCAGCACCGGGGCGATGGCCTCTCCGGAGCGGCCCGCGTTCTCCTCCGTGACCTCCGCCAGCTTCTCAATGAGGACGGAGGCGGCCCTGCGGCTGGCCCAGTACTGGGGGACGATGTTGATGGGCGTAAGGACGAAGTTACAGAGATTGACAAAGATGAGCACCGTACCGGCGGGGATGTCCCCCCGGATGGCCAGGAACGCCCCCAGGAAGAAGATGCCGAACTGCACGATTTGGGAGCAGAACGTACTCACCGCCGCCAGCAGGCAGTCCCACCAGTAGCGGCGGCGCTTGTGTTCCTCCAGGTCCTGGTTGGACGCGCCAAAAATCCGCCCCGTCTCCCTCTCCGCCTTGAAGCTCTTGATGACGGAGAAGCCGGAGAGCAGGTCCTTGAGCTGGGCGACAAAGCCCTCGTTCTTGTCGCTCACCGTCTTTTCCCGCGCCGCCAGCTCCTTCCCCATGAGCAGGGACGCCGCCAGGGGCAGAACGCTGAGCAGGATGGTGGCGGCGGCCAGGATGGGGCTGTACCAGAACATCATAAACAAAGTGCCGAAAAACAGCAGGATGTGGTAGACCAGGAGGAAGGAGCGCTTGAGGTAGTTCTCCTCCACGGAGGCGGCGTCGTTGGTGAGAACGGAGATGTAGCGGCCCGAATTTTCCCGGGAGAAGGCGCTGATGCTCTTCTCCGACAAGTTTTTGAAAGCCAGGGCCTTGTACTGGGCCAGGGCCCTGTAGACAAAGCTGCTCTTGACCCAATACATGGCGATTCCAATAAAGAGCTCGGCGATGACGAAGAGAGCGGTAAAGGTTAGCGTCCGCCAGAGCCGGGACAGGTCCCCGGCGGCAATCACGTCGATGACCTCCCCCAGCAGCCAGGTGCAGATGAGGGCGGCGGGGAAGTTCAGCAAGATCAGGAACAGGGCCAGGGCGAAGCGCAGGCGGTTGCCCTGGTAGAAGGCCCGGAAGTACTGCCGGGCGGCGGGGTTCTTACGTGTTTTCATGGCGGGAATCCTCCTTTTTATTAGCCTGCGGCTTGCGCAGCAGGGGGCTCTTGCGGGTAATCCACTGGAGATAAAAGGTCGTGGCCCTCTCCATGAAGCAGCGGGCGGTAATCATAAAGGGCACGTAGGCGTGGTTGTCGTTGATGCTGTAGGCGTAGATCATGCCGGATTCCAGTTCCATTTCCAGCCGGTGGAGCAGATGGACCTCGTGCAGCGCGGCGAAGAGGGCGGCAATCTCCTCCTTGGGCTTTCCCAGGCGGGCGGCGGCAACCTCCGGGACCAGGTAGTGCTCATCCTCGCTGTAGAGCATCTCCAAAAGCTCCAGACAGCCCTCCCGGGCCAGGACGGCAAAGGCCTTCCGGTAGCAGTCGTTGTCCGCGAAATAGGCGTCCCAGCCCTTCTCCGGCTCGGGAAAGATGGACATAAAGGAGAACTCCTCGCTTCCAATACCTAAGGCAAGCCCCTCCTCCAGCCGCACCCCGCTGCGCATCAGCGCGGACCCCTCCCCCGCATCCACGGAGCACTGCTCCGGATAGGCGAGCGGGTCGTGCCACAGCCCCTGGGGCATCAGGACCTGGATATACTGGTAAATCATCCGGCAGAGGGCGTCCAGCCGCTTCCCCTCCGGCAGGGAGGCGGCAAACTGGCGCATCTGTCCGGCGGTGTCCAGCGGTGCGCCCCCCTCCCGGCCAAAGAGGCTGTCGATGGTGACGCCCAGCCGGTCCGCAATGGCGGGCAGCAGGGAGATATCCGGCGCGCCGCCGCACTCCCAGCGGCTCACCGCCTGGGTGCTGACGCCCACCGCCTTGCCCAGGTCCTCCTGGGTGAGCCCCGCGGCCCTGCGGAACTTGGCGATTTGCTCGCCGGTAAGGTTGTTGTCCATGGACTGTTTCCTCCCATTCAACGGATACTTGTATTCTAACACAAGCAACAGTTGATTTCAATGCACCTGTTTTTGCCGAAAATCAAGCATTAGTTGAATTCTCCAGGGAGTTCCAGCCCGTTTGATACCGGCGCAACGGCGGGGGCTATGAAAACAGGAAGAACGGCGTGAGGTTCCTCACGCCGCTCTTCCCGCCTGATTCACTAAATATTGATGCCCGCGTACCGCTCCTTTAAAATGGACATAATCTCCGTATACTTTTCCCGGCTGAGAAGGATTTCCCCCTCGTAGTCCTTAAAGCGGAGCGTGTAGTTTTTCGCGCCGCTGTCCGCGTGCACGGCGGAGACCTTGGAGAGATTGACGATAAAGGACTGGTAGCACCGGTAAAAGCCGCTGCGCCCCAGCATGTCCTCCAGCTGCCCCATGGTATAGCCCATTAGGGCGACCTCCTGGCCGTCCGCCGTCACCATCCGGTTCCTGCGTCCGCTGCGCTCAATAAACAGGATATCCTGTAGGGGCGTCAGCTGGTAGCCGCTGCGGGTTTTTATCATGACGCTGCGGTTGGAGGACTCCCGCTTGGCCTGCTGGAGGTCAAAGACATAACGCAGGCGGTTGACCAGCGACTGGAGCGCCAGAAAATCGAAGGGCGTCAGCAGGTATCCGGCGCACTGGCAGCGGTAGACCTGATAGGCGTACTCCTCTGAGTCGGAGTAGACCACCACCTGGATATGGGGGTGGCTCTGGCCCAGAACCCCGCCCAAATACTCCCCAACACTGGTGGTACGTGGGTCGGCTGGCTGGTGGTTGGTGAAGATCACATCCACCTCGTTGGACTGGACGTACGCAATGGCATCCTCCGCAGTCTGCACGGTCTCTACCACCCGGAAGCACCGGAACGCGTAGAGCATGACCAGCAGCTCTTCACAGAGCTGCCGGTTGCTGTCCACCAGCATCAGCTTCATCTCCATCGTGTTTCCCCCAGTTCTCAGTGTCCAAACGCCTTGAACGCCGCGATTACGCCCTCCAGATCTTCGCCCGTATAGTCCTCATAGTACATGCCGAAGGGGCCGTTGCCAACAATAATGGTAGTCGCGCCGTTTTGATAGGTTACCGCGCCGCTCTCCTGAACGCTGTGGTATTCGTCGTAGACCTCCGTGCCCTCCTGGAGGTTGTCCACGTCCCACCAGTAGAAGCTCAGCCCGCTGTAGGCCACCACAGTGGACTCCTGGAACGCCTTGGCATACTCAAATTTGGTAGAGAGGTCAATCCATCCGCCCTCCGCCATGTAGTTTGCCAGATCGTCCAGGGTCATATCCCACACCGGGTCGTCCTCCCCACCGGCTGTACCGCCCGTCTGGCCGATGGCCATGAACGCCTTCTCCAGGGCGCTCTCGTCGCCCTCATACCAAGTCAGCAGCACCGAAAACGGACCATTGTGGACAGGACTTATAATGCTTCCGGAGTTGTAGATGTCGATGACGCCCTCTTCCTTCAGGCTCTTATAGGCGGCAAATTCGTCGCTGTCCGGGTCCAGCGTTTCCAGGTCCCACCAGTAGAATTCCGCGCCGCTGATCTTACGGGCATCGGTACACAGGCCTCCGCTGTATAGGGAGACGGCGGTAGACGGGTCATCAATGAGCCCCTGGGCCGCGATTTCGGCCAGGACCTCATCCATGGTCATATCCCAGATGGGGGCATCGGGGTCCTCTCCCACGGCCGCAAAAGCGTCCGGCGGGACGAACTCCGGAGACGTGCCCACGTAGACCAGCACCCCCGCGAAGCCCAGCACCAGCAGGATAGAAAAAAGAACGGTAAAGCGCTTCATCGCACAGCCTCCTCTCCCGTTATGGCATAGCCCTGAAGCTTCAGGTAGCCCCGGTAGGTTGCGCTGGTTTTCAGCAGCTCCTCATGGGTACCCGCCGCCTCCAGAGAGCCGCAGTTCAGGACCACGATATAGTCCGCGTCCACCACCGAGCGCATGTCGTGGGCCACCACCACAATGGTCCGGCCCTTCATGTGCTCCCGCACGGTGCGGTAGATGGTCATATCGCTCTTATGGTCCAGGCTGGCCCCGGCCTCGTCCATCAGCAGATACGCCGGGTTGGTCATCAGCGTCCGGGCAATGGCCACCCGCTGGCGCTGTCCGCCGGAGAGCAGCGCGCCGCCCACGCCCACGTCGGATTCATACCCCTCGGGCAGCTCCCGGATCAAGTTCTCCGCGCCGGCCAGCTTTACCGCCTGGAGGAGCGCCCCGTCCTCCACCGCCTCTCTCACGCCATAGGTTATGTTATCACGGACGGAGCCAGAAAACAATGGATTATGCTGTAAAATATAGCCGAAGCGGCGGCGGAGCTGATCGGGCTTCAGCTCGTCCACGGCGTACCCGCCCAGCCAGATCCGCCCGCTGTCCGGGGAGTAGATGCCCTGAATCAGCTTGAGCAGGGTGGATTTGCCGGAGCCGTTGTTGCCGATAATGGCGGTGACCTTCCCCGCCGGGATGGTCAGGCTCAGGTCGTGGAGCACCGGCTGCTGGGGGATATAGCCGAAGGAGACGTTCTCCAGGACGATATCCCCGTTCTCCAGATTTTCCGGCAGGCCGTACCCGGCGTCCGGGTCCTCCTCCGGACCGTCCAGCAGGACGCCCACATACTGCATGGCCCCCTGCGCACCTTTCAGGTTCTGGTAATGGGTCAGGACCTCCGCCTGATACTGGTCCACCTTGCCCTTGTAGGTGGTAAAATCGTTGATGCCCGTTTCCGGCATCTGGCCCTTGCGGATCATGTCGGAGCCGAAGAGGGCGATGGCAATGCTGCCGATGGATGTATACAGGGAGTTGGAGAATACCTGGAGCACAGACATGAAGGAGTAGTAGATGTCCGCCTTATAC
>CATIYU010000213.1 GCA_949739085.1 uncultured Eubacteriales bacterium
CCAGCACCACTGGATGGCCTCCCGCTTGAAGTAGTCTCCGAAGGAGAAGTTGCCCAGCATCTCGAAGAAGGTGCCATGGCGGCTGGTTTTGCCGATGTTCTCAATGTCGCCGGTGCGGATGCACTTCTGACAGGTGCAGACCCGGTGGCGGGGGGGCTCCACCTCGCCGGTAAAATAGGGCTTCATGGGGGCCATGCCGCTGTTGATGAGCAAAAGGCTGGCGTCATTCTGGGGGATGAGGGAAAAGCTGGGGAGGCGGAGGTGGTCCTTGCTCTCATAGAAGCGCAGGAACATCTCCCGGATTTCGTTCACTCCGTAGGACTTGTGCATGGGGGTTCTCTCCTTTACAAATTTCTCCTATGTCTCTCCGGCCCTGGGGCCAGCAAAGGGCGGCGGGTCAGGGGGCGGCCTCTATTCCAATGTTGTCCATTAAAACCTGCCCCGAACCGTCGAAAAGGAAGGATATGCCCACAATTTGGGACAAATCTATGCCCTCCTCCCCGGAAAAACCGGCGGCGGGGATGGCCGCGGTAGCAAATGCTTTCTTATATACGCAGGTGTTGAAAACGTAGTCCAGCTTATCCGTCCGGACCGGCAGGATGGGAAAAATCGCGGTGTGTTCGCTGATGGCGGCCGAGGCGGTCCGGCCGGCCTGGTCCTCCAGGACCACTGTGCCGTCCACCAGGGAGAGCTCGCCCCGGTCCACCGCGCCGCTGTCCAGGTCGCAGATGTCGAAGCTCACCGTCCGGCCCCGCAGGTCCATGGCCGGGAAGGACAGAGAGCAGCTGCCGCCGCCCCGCCAGCGCAGGCGCAGGGCGTGGGTGTCCCGGCCTCCAAAGCCCGCCAGCTCCTCCGTCCAGAGGTTCACCCCGCCGGCGGAGAGGACCGCTCCCTCCATGGTCCCGGTCTCCAGGTCCGAGTCCTCCTCAAAGTCCGCAATGGGGACAAATCGGGAGGACTCCCAGCACTGGACGTACACGGTCTCCGGCAGCTGGGCGCCGTAGGCGTCCCAATCCTTCAGCAGGGCCTCGTGCCGCCTGTTCCCGGTCAGGGTCACGTCCAGAAAGACTTTGATAAAGAGCCGGGCGATCTCCTGCTGGTCCGCCTCGCTGAGAAGACTCTCTACATTTAATAGCGGCGCGAAGGGCCCCTCCTGGTCATAGGCCCCCCAGAGGGAGTTAAACTGCCCGTGGTTCGCCTCCGCTATGTACAGCGCGGTCTTTAGGTAGTCCCCGCCGCCAGTGAAGGAGATGTTTTCGTACTGGCCCATACCCATGAAGCTGGTGACGTCCCGGTCCGCCGCGCCGTGGAGCAGGAGGTAGTTGACGTCCTCCAGGGCCACGCTGTGGTCCGCCGGGCGGTACTGGTCCGCCGTGGGCGCGATGGCGATGATGGATTTAATATGATAGCCGTAGTGGAAGGAGATAGACCCGTTCTCGGGGTAGCGGCTGTAGCCGTTGAAGAGGTAGGCCGTGGCCGCCATCTCGCCGCCCCGGCTGTGCCCGGCGATGGCCAGGCTGTCCGGGTCAACGCGGCCATAGAGGGGGTTGTCCTCCCGGCTGCTGAAGTCCAGCAGGAGGCCGATGTGCTCCAGCAGCAGCACCGCCCTGCCGTCGTTCTCATGGGAGAGCATGTTGCAGGCGTTCTGGTCCACCGAGACCACCACATAGCCGTAGGAGGCCAGATACTCCCCCAGGTAGGCGTAGCCCAGATAGGACTCGGTGTTAATCTCGTGGTTGCCGTGGGCGATGAAGAGGGTGGGGCAGTTCTTCCGGTCCTGGGGATACCACACCCGGCCCCGCAGGGGGACCTCGCTGAGATCGTAGTCCCAGTAGGCGTCCACGTAGCTGCCAGTGAGGTTGCCGGTGTCCCGGCTCATGTAGGGGGTGAGGTTGCGGGTTCCCGCCTCCAGGGCTGTGCCGGGGCCGTAGTCCAGGGTTCGCACCTGGCAGGGCCCGGGGCCGGTGTCCAGCGGCGCGGCGGCGTCCTGGCGGGGGGCCAGGGCCAGGTAGCGCTGGATATAGCGGGCCTCAAAGCCGCCGGTGAAGAGAAGCGCCGCCAGCAGCGCCACGGCTGCCGCCGACAGAGCCGCCGAGAGCAGGGAGACGGGGTTCGTCCGCCGCCAGCGGAGCAGGCTCCACCAGGACGCGGCCAGAAGTCCCAGCGCCCCCGCCGCAAGGCCGGAGAAGAGCAGCACCCGCCAGGTCCAGCCCTCCCCCGCTCCCCGCTTGACCGTATAGGCCAGGGAACTGTAGAGGAGTCCCAGGCCCATCAGCCAGCCCAGCCCGTGGCCCAGGAACCGCCGCAGCAGCTTTTGCGCCAGCCACAGGACCAACTCCGCCACCGCCAGAGCGGTTCCGCAGAGGAGGACATACCCCGCCGGGACGGGCCAGTAGATTGCCGCCAGATAGGTTCCCGCCACCAGTCCGGCGGAGAGGGCCCCGGTCTGGCAGAGGGCGGGCCCGGTGTGGGAAAAGGTGCGCTGAAGGGGGGATACGATACGCTCAAAAGCGCGTTTAGTTGTGAGAAGGTTCAATTTATCAGTGCCTCCGTAGGGTAATGTGCTTTTCCAGGAAAATGGGAATGAATTTTGCGCTACTGTTTCTGGATTTCCAGGCCGATGAGCCGCTGCTCCTGGTCGAAAGCCAGGCGGAAGAGGGCGGTATCCTTGCTGAATTCGCAGTAGAACACCGCCACGCCGTAGTCCTCCCCGCCGCTGGACTGCCCGGTGGTCATGCGGTCCGTGATCTGGCGGTAGCCCCCCATGCCCTTTAGCTGGCTCTCCGCCAGAGCGGCAATGTCCTCTGCCGAGGTCCCCGCCGCCACGTCGTCCCGCAGGGCGGCGTAAACCGCCTCGTAGTCCCCGTCCACCAGGAGCAGGACCACGTCCTGCCCCGCTTGCAGCAGGGCGGCCTCATCCATGCCGCCGGGGAGTGGGCGGCCCTTGCAGCCGCACAGCAGCAGGCACAGCGCGAGTAAGACTGCCAGTGTTTTCCGTTTCATAGTCAATACCTCCGATTCCATGCCGCCGGGGTCCGGTTCCGTGCGGGAGAGCGGGATAAACGCTGCGGAAAAGAGGGGGGATAAAGTTTTTTACTTACTTTTTCTTCCAAGAAAAAGTAAGAGAACCTGCGCGCCCAAAATAGGGGCGAAGGTTCTCGCGGTACCACCCTAATTATCCCGGTGAGGGGACATCTCAAGGGCCCTGTAACGGGGGCCGTGCCGTGCGGCTCAACGCCGCCCGCTCGGAAGTGGCCGCGCCGGGTGCGCCGCTGCGGGGCTTCCACTCTCCCCCGCTCGCTGAAGGCCGCAGTCCAACGCTCGTTTCCTCATCGCCTTTTGCAGATTCTGAGGGTATTATAGCACACATTTTCCCCATGTCAACAGTTGTTTGCTGGCAATTGTCCAAAAAACGCGCCTCTTCTCCCACCGGCGCTGAAATGCCGCAGGCGCAGCTTCTTTCCCAGAAGAGGCTGCGCCAGACAATACTTGTGATTCAAAAAAGGGGCGCTATTGAGGCTCCAGAGCGCTGTGCAGGCGGTCCGTGATCGCCCCCTGAAAGAGGGCGGTGGAGTGGCCGTGCAGGGTCTCCAGCCCGCCGGCGGCCATACGGGGGTCCAGCTGTCCGCCCATGTACAGGTCCATGTCCAGCATGAATTTGACCTCTAAATCCTGGGGAACGTTGGGATTGCCCTGCTTGACCATGACGGGCCCGGCATGGAGCTTGGCGCGGCAGGTGCTGTCCAGGCTGAGTTCCGCGTCTACAGAGCACTTCCGGGCGGTGCGCTCGTCCACGTCCCCGGCAGAGAGAACGCCCAGGTAGGGCGCGGCGATCAGGTCCCGCCAGGGCTCCCCCTCCAGCTCCAGCTTCTGCCGGGAGAAGATATTCACGTACCGCAGGCCGATGCGCTCGAAAAAGGCGGGCTGGTAGATGCGGATGAACTGGGCCAGGGGCAGGTCGAAACGGCTGCCGAATTCCTCCCAGCCGGGGTAGGCCACGGTGCTCAGGGCGATGAAGGAGCTGGTTAGGTTCAGCTTCCAGCGGCCGTCTGCGGAAATGAAATTGTGGTTGGTGATGGGCTTTTGGGCCTCCAGCTTTGCGCCGGGGGTTCCCAGGCCGGTGATTTTGGGGCTGGGCCGCTCCTCCTTGGCGGCGTAGCGGGGGAACATGGGGCGGACAGCCTCCTGGAAATCCGCAGGTTCCCTGGCTCCGATGGACAAAATGGTGGGGAAGCGGAACTGGCAGAGGACCTCCACCAGCTGGGCCTTTTCGTAGTGGACGCGGGGGTGGTCGGAATACAGCATGAAGCGGGCCTCCCTTACTCTTGTTTCCCTTATTGTAGTCCAAAAAGGCCGAAAAGTCAAATGTAAGTGAAGAAAACGGGAAAATGTCCCCAGTCCAGCGGGAAAAAAAGTTGACAATTCAACTTCTGGGGTGTATGATGCAGAAGTTGCGGTAACAACTTCTGGCCGCCCGCGAAGGAGGAACCAGCATGGTAGAGCGGTTTGCGCGCTTCTCCCTGGCAATTTTTGAGATCTCCCGCTGCTGGCACAAGCTGGCGGCGGAGGAGATGGCGGCCTACGGCCTCAAGGGCGCCCACGCCATCTATCTGGCCGCTATGTACCGCCGCGGGGACGGAGTTACCGCCCCTCAGCTCTGCGAGCTGTGCGGCAGGGACAAATCCGACGTGTCCCGCACGGTGGCCATTTTGCAGGAGAAGGGCTTTGTGACCAAGGAGGGCGTCAACCAGAGCCTATACCGGGGCGTACTGAAGCTCACCGGAGAGGGCCGGGCCGCCGCAGAACAGGTCTGCCAGCGGGCCAGCCTAGCGGTAGAGATGGCGGGCGGCAGCCTCAGCGGGGAGGAGAGGGAGTGCTTCTACAGAGCGCTGGAGTCCATTGCCGGACGTCTGCGTGAAATCAGCCGGGAGGGCCTGCCCGGCAGGCCGGGAGAGCTTTAATGAGAGGGAGAAGCCATGAATATACACGAAATCGTTGAAAAGCAGCGCCGGTTCTTCCATACCGGGACCACGCTGCCGGTATCCTTCCGGCGGGAGATGCTACAAAAGCTTCTGGACGCGGTAAACCGCTATGAGGCGGAGATTGGGGCGGCCCTCGCCGCCGACCTGGGCAAGAGCGGCTATGAGAGCTTCATGTGCGAAACCGGTCTTGTGCGGGGGGAGGCTGGCTGGATGCTTCGGCATATGGGCCGTCTGGCCCGGGAGCGCACCGTCCGCACCCCTCTGGCCCAGTTCGCCGCCAGGAGCTTCCAGAAGCCCGTGCCCTACGGCAATACGCTGATTATGAGCCCTTGGAACTACCCGGTGCTGCTGACCCTGGACCCCCTGGTGGGCGCCATCGCCGCCGGGAACACCGCCGTGGTGAAGCCCAGCGCCTATGCCCCCGCCACCAGTGCCCTGCTGGCGGGGCTGATAGGCGAATGCTTCCCGCCGGAATATGTGGTCGTGGTGGCCGGGGGGCGGGAGGAGAACGCAGCGCTGCTGGAGGAGAGGTTCGACTTCATCTTCTTCACCGGCAGTCAGGCCGTGGGCCGGGAGGTGCTGCGCCGGGCGGCGGAGCGCCTGACCCCGGCGGTGCTGGAGCTGGGAGGCAAGAGCCCCTGCATCGTGGACGAGACCGCCAAGCTCCCCCTTGCGGCCCGGCGGATTGTGTTTGGCAAGTTCCTCAACTGCGGCCAGACCTGCGTGGCCCCGGACTACATCCTCTGCCACAGAGACGTGAAGGACCGGCTGATGGAGCTGCTGTGCGGGGAGGTCCGGCGGCAGTACGGCGAAAATCCGCTGCAAAACCCGGACTACGGCAGAATTGTCAATGAGAAGCACTTCCGCCGCCTGCTGGGGCTGATGGACCGGAGCAAAACCGTCCTCGGCGGGCAGTCCTCCCCGGGGACCCTGCAAATCGCCCCCACCATCCTGGACGCCGCGGAGGAGGACCCCGCGATGCAGGAGGAGATTTTCGGCCCCATCCTGCCCGTCCTCACCTTCGACCGCTTCGAGGACCTGTATGGGCGGCTGGCGGATAAGCCCAAGCCCCTGGCGCTCTATCTCTTCTCCGAAAACCGCCTCCGCGTCCGGGAGGCCATGGGCCGCCTCGCCTTCGGCGGCGGGTGCGTCAACGACGTGGTCATCCACCTGGCCACCAGCGCCATGGGCTTCGGCGGTGTGGGGGAGAGCGGTATGGGGGCCTACCACGGCCGGGCCGGGTTCGAGGCGTTCTCCCACTACAAGAGCATTGTGGATAAGAAGACCTGGATGGACCTGCCCATGCGCTACCAACCCTATCAGAAGAAGCTGTACGGCAAGCTGCTGCACATGTTCCTTCGATAAATTATCTAAAATGTGAGGAAGCTTTTATGGAAACCACTGCGAGACCGAAAAAACTCTGGAAGAAAATCCTTCTTGGCGCGCTGGCGGCGGTTCTGGCGCTGCTGCTGGTGCTGGCAATCGCTGTTTTTGCCCTGTGGCACAACGAGATCGCCTCCCTGGCCAGCATGAGGCTCATCCGGGAGCGGGACGACGCCCACCTGGACGGGGCCGTGTACTCCATGGACGTGAAGGGCGGGTTCTACCTGGACGAGTTTGTGGACCAGGGCGGGGCCTCTAGCGACCGGGAGCTCATCGACTTCATCACCGGCAGAATCACCAAGGGGCTGATACAAATGAACATCAGCGAGTCGGAGATCGCCTGCTCCTCTTTCACTGCGGAGACCCCGGACGGAGACCGGCTCTTTGCCCGGAACTACGACTTCTCCAAGACCAACACCTGCATCGTGCGCACCCAGGCCAACGAGGGACGCCACGCCTCGATTTCCACTGTGGACCTCCAGTTCCTGGGCCTGGACGTGGACCAGGACGTGGAGGGCCTGGCCAACCGGATCACCTGTCTGGCGGCGCCCTACATCCCCCTGGACGGCATTAACGACGCGGGCGTGGCCTGCGGCATCTATATGACCTACCAGGGCGGGGACGCCGTGCCCACAGACCAGCGGACAGAGCGGCCCGACATTACCTCCACCACCCTGCTGCGGCTGATTCTGGATTACGCGGACAGCGTGGAAGAGGCGGTGGAGATCGCCTCCAGCTATGACCTTCACGACTCCGCCAAGACCTCCTACCACTATATGGTGGCCGATGCCAGTGGCAGGAGCGCCGTTCTGGAGTGGGTGGGCGAGACCAACAGCACCGACACCGACGGGACAAAACGGGAACTGGTGGTGACCTACAACGACGGGGACAGCCACATCGGCGAGGCCGAAGCTGCCAGCGATTTCCAGTGGGTCACGAATTTCATCCTCCAGCCCGGCTACTACGGGCAGGACGGGGAGAAGAAGGGGCTTGACCGCTACCAGCGCATCGGGGAGGAGCTGGCCCGAACCGGCGGCGTTGTGGCGGACAGCCAGGCGGCCATGGACATCCTGGCCATCGTGGGCCGCAGGACCTGGGACAACGACGACGGCAATGGCTGCACTGTCCACAGCGCGGTCTACAACATGACGGACAGGTCCGTTCTGTGGGTCTCCAACGAGCACTACGGAGAGGCCGGGGCGGTTTTCCGGTTCGAGCTGGAGCAGTGACCGGGACGCGGAATGCCGCCGGGGAGAGAATCTCCTCCGGCGGCATTCCGCATATCCACTCCGGCTGGGGGCGCTTATGGGCAGGATTCCCGCAGCCAGAATTCCACCAGCCGCCGGGTGGCCGGAGGGATGTGGCCGTTTTTGCGCAGGACAATCCCCGTCCGCCGCACGCAGGGCGGAGAGAGCTCCAGGGCGCAGATCCGGTAGGGGCTCCGGTTCAGGACCAGCCGGGGCAGGATGCCCGCGCCCAGCCCGCTCTCCACCAGCGCCATCACCGTGTAGTCGTCCCGCACCCGGTAGCGGACCCGGGGCTGGAACCCCTCACGCCGCAGGTAGTCCTCCGCCACCCGGTTGTCCTCCCGCTCCAGGAAGATAAAGTTTTCCTCCATGAGCCGGTCGAGGGCGGCGGTTTTGGTGTGGGCCAGAGGGTGCCCCTCCGGGAGGATGACCACGTGCTGGTCCTCCATCAGGTGGATGAACTCCAGGTCCGGGTCCCCCGGGTCGGTGATGAGCCCCAGGTCAACGGCGCCGCACCGGGTCCAGTCCGCGATCTGCCCGGCGCCCCCCAGCTTCAGCTCAAACTGAATCTGGGGATAGAGCTCTCCGAAAGCCCGCAGGCGCTGGGGCAGCCAGTGGCAGGAGAGGCTGGTAAAGGACCCGATGCGCACCACGCCCGCCTCCAGGTTCTTCAGGCGGCTCAGCTGCTCCCGGAAGTACTTCTCGCTGCCCAGCAGGTCCTGTAGGGCGGGCAGGAGGGTGGCGCACTCCATGGTGGGGGCCAGCCCGGACTTCTCCCGGTGGAACAGCACAACGCCCAGTTCCTCCTCCGCAGCCTTGAGGATCTGGCTGATGCGTGAGGGACTGTAGGAAAAGTATTCCGCCGTGCGGGACAGGCTTTTCAGCTCCGCGATTTTCAGAATAATCTCGTAGGCAGGCAGGTTCATTAGCTTTTCTCACACCTTATTTTAAAATCATTAACTTTACATTTTGTTCACGACGCATTAGAGTAAAAGAGGGACATTGTCCCTAAAAAATGATGGAAAAGAGGAGGCCCGGCAATGAAAATCCTGAAGAAAAAGGTGAAGCCGGAACATCCGGTACGGGAAAAACCGGAAATCAGCGCAGAAAATTTTGTGTTTATCCTGGTGTTTTTGGCGTTTTTTGGCCTGTTTGTGTCTCAGATGGGCATGATGAACACCATTAACACCATGATGAACACCGCCTACTCCCTGCTGATTGACACGGTGCTGTACCTGACGGCGATCTGTGTTTTGATGGGCGCTATTTCCGCCCTGTTCTCCGAGTTCGGCGTGGTGTCTCTGGCCAACCGCCTGCTCACCCCGCTGATGATGCCGCTGTACAATCTCCCCGGCGCGGCGTCTCTGGGCGTGGTCACCACGTTCCTCTCTGACAACCCTGCCATCCTCTCCCTGGCGGAGGATCAGTATTTCAAGGGCTTCTTCAAGAAGTACCAGTTCCCGGCCCTCACCAACCTGGGCACCGCCTTCGGCATGGGCCTCATTGTATGTACATACATGCTCAGCCTCTCCCTGACCTCCGGCGAATCCTACGGCCTGTCGGTAGGGGTGGGCCTCCTGGGCGCGGTGGTGGGGAGCATCGTCAGCACCCGGCTGATGCTGCTCTTTACCTCGAAGCTGTACGGCAGGGAGGAGGAGATGGTCCCCCACGCCCCCAGCGAGCGGAACGCCAAGCCCATGCGGCCTGTCCGCGTAGGCGGCGTGGGCTCCCGGTTCATGTCCGCGCTGCTGGAGGGCGGCGCGTCCGGCGTGAAAATGGGCGTCAGCATCGTCCCCGGCGTTCTGACCATCTGCACGCTGGTGATGCTGCTGACCAACGGCCCCAGCGCCGATGGGACCTACACCGGCGCGGCCTATGAAGGCATCCGCCTGCTGCCCATGCTGGCGGACAAGTTGAGCTTTATCTTAGGGCCCCTCTTTGGGTTCTCCTCTCCGGAGGCCATCGGCGTGCCCATTACCGCCCTGGGCGCGGCCGGAGCCGCCACCAGTATGACGGCCCAGCTCATCAACGCCGGGCTGGCCACCGCCGGAGATGTGGCGGTGTTTACCGCCATGTGCATGTGCTGGAGCGGCTACCTCAGCACCCACGTGTCCATGATGAACAGCCTCAAGTCCAACGAGCTCATCAGCAAGGCCATCATCAGCCACACCATCGGCGGCCTGTGCGCCGGAATCTCCGCCCACTGGCTGTACGTGCTGTTCTCCATGTTCGCCGGATAGGCGCTCCCTGGCGCGGCGTCATAGGGATTTTACTATGGGGTCCCGCCGGTGTCAAGAGACGGATGGATTTTGCAATACAGAAACGGGGGAATTTCCCGCAGAAAACCGGAGAGACCGGCCCTTTGGCTGGTCTCTCCGGCTTTTACCGCTCAGGAGCTCTCGCTGTGCGCAGGGCGTACTTTTCCGCGTAGGAGCGAAAATCCCGGCTGAATTCCGCGCTGTCCTCCCGGACGCAGCGGAGCGACTCGTGCAGGTTCATATTTTGCCCCGCGATCTCCATGACGCATCCGGCGATGTTGGAGCAGTGGTCGGAGGTGCGCTCCAGGTCGGTGAGCAGGTCGGACCACACAAAGCCCGCGTCGATGGAGCACGCCCCCTGCTGGAGGCGCAGGATGTGGCGGGTGCGCAGCTGTTCCTTCAGGTGGTCGATGACCTGCTCCAGGGGCTCCACCAGGGAGGCGGAGGCCACGCTGCCGGTGAGGAAGGCGTCCAGGGACAGGTCCAGGATTTCGTCCACGGCGGCGAATACGGTGTCCAGCTCGGCGGCGGCGGCGTCCGTAAAGGTCAGGCCCTTGCCCCGCATCTCTTCCGCCGCTTCCAGCAGGTTCGCGCCGTGGTCCGCAATGCGCTCATAATCCCCGATGATTTTCAGCAGCTTTGCCGCCTCCGCGCTCTCCGCCTCTCCAATTTGCCGGGAGCTCAGCTTAACCAGGTACGTCCCCAGGATGTCCTCGTAGTGGTCGGTCCGCTCCTCCTTCTCCCGGATGGACGCCGCCAGCTCCGGGGAGTAGGTCCGCAGAATCGACATCCCCTCTTTCAAAGCCTCCACCGCCGCTCTGGCCATGTCCTCCGCCGCGCTGCGGCAGCGCTCCAGCGCGATGGGCGGCGTTTGGAGGAAGCGGCTGTCCAGCTCCGCCGGGGCCTCCGGCTGGGTCCCGCCCGGCACCAGCCGGATGACCAGCTTTTCCAGGAAGCCGGACAGCGGGAGCATCAGGGCCGTGCAGAGGATGTTGAAAATGGAGTGGGCGGCGGCGATGCCCATCAGCGTGGCGGGCTCGTCCAAAACCGCCGGGCGGAACAGCCAGCGGACCAGGCAGAACACGGTGAGCCAGACCGCCGAGCCGATGACGTTGAAGGAGAGGTGCACCATGGCGGCCCGACGGGCGTTGGTGTTGGCCCCCACGGAGGACAGCATGGCCGTCACGCAGGTGCCGATATTCTGGCCCATGATGAGAGGCGCGGCCGCGCCGTAGGTAACCTGGCCGGTGGCCGCCAGGGCCTGCAAAATACCCACCGAGGCGGAGCTGGACTGAATCACCGCCGTGAGGGCCGCGCCCGCCAGAACGCCCAGCACTGGATTGGTAAAGAGGACGAAGAGGCTCTGGAAGGCGGGGACGTCCCGGAGGCCGGAGACCGCGCCGGTCATGGCCTCCATGCCGTACATCAGCGTGGCGAAGCCCAGAAGGATAAGGCCCGTGTCCTTCCGCTGGCTGCTCTTGCAGAAAAGATAGAAGATAATGCCAATCAGCGCCAGAATAGGGGTAAAAGCGGAGGGCTTCAGGAGATTTACAAATACATTGCCGCTGTCGATTCCAGCTAGGCTCAGAATCCAGGCTGTGGCCGTAGTGCCGATATTGGCCCCCATGATGACGTTGACGGCCTGTTTCAGCGTCATGAGGCCGGAGTTGACGAAGCCCACCACCATGACCGTGGTGGCGGAGGAGCTCTGAATGACTGCGGTGACTCCCAGCCCGGTCAGAAGACCGGCGGCCCGGTTGGTGGTCAGCCGCCCCAGCAGGGAGCGGAGTCCCCCGCCCGCCCGCCGTTCCAACGCCTGTCCCATGATGTTCATGCCGAACAGGAACAGGCTCAGGCCGCCAATCAGCGACAGCGCGTCAAAAATATCCATACATTTCCCCTCTTTTTTTATTATTATGTCTCTACAGCTTTATTGTACCCCGGATACGTCAAATTCGTTATCAGGGTATTGTAAAATGCTTGTAAAGAGGGGGGCCAACTAGGGGAGAAGAGGACCAGCTCTTACAGCCCCGCCGGATTTTGGGGGAAGGACACGGTGATGGACGTGCCCCGGCCCGCCTCGCTGCGCAGGGCGACGGACGCGCCGTGGAGCCGCGCGGCGTGCTTGACGATGGAGAGCCCCAACCCCGTGCCGCCGGTCTCCTTGGAGCGGCCCTTGTCAACCCGGTAAAAGCGCTCGAAGACCCGCTCCTGGTGCTCTGGCGGGATGCCGGTCCCAGTGTCGGAGACTGTAAGGCGCACCCCAACGGCCTCCGGCTCCACCAGCACAGAGACGGTTCCGCCCCGCCGGTTATATTTGATTCCGTTGTCGCAGAGGTTGTAGAGGATGCCGTAGAGCAGCTGCGGCACGCCGCAGAGGACAGCGGATTCCCCCCGCAGCTCCACCCGTATCCCGGCGGCCTCCGCCTCCGGCCGCAGGGCCTCCACCGCCTCCTTCGCCAGGGCGTAGAGGTCCGCCTCCTCCCGGTTCAGGCCGCCGGCCCCTTCGTCCAGCCGGGAGAGGCGGAGGATGTCCTCCACCAGGCGGATCAGCCGTTGGGCCTCCGCGTAGATCTGCCGGGAGAACGCGGGCAGGTCCTCCGGCTTTACCAGGCCGCTGGCCATCAGCTCCGCACTGCCGGAGATGGTTTGTAGCGGCGTTTTCAGCTCGTGGGACACATTGGCCGTGAACTCCCGGCGCATCTGACCGGCCTTTTCCTTCTCCGTTACGTCCAGCAGCAGCAGAACCGCCCCGGACACCAGGCCGCCGGAGAATACGGGGCTGGCGTCCACCTGGTAGCGCCCGCCGCCCAGGTCCATAATCCGCTCGCTGTGGGTCCCCTCTCCCGCCCGCTGGAGGAGTTCCTGGAGGGCCAGACTGCGGTTGAGGGCCAGGAGGTATTTGCCAACGCAGGACCCGTCTGTCTCAAACAGACGCGCGGCGGCGGGATTGATGCTTAAAATCACCTGTTTTTCGTTGAGCAGGACAATGCCCTCCGCCATTCCCGTGGTGACCGCCTCGAACTCGCTGCGCATCTGCCCCAGCTCGCCGGTCTGCTTTCGGATTTGGCGCTGCTGGGCGGCCAGGCGCTGGAGCAGCGGGGCCAGCTCCCGGTATCCGCCGCTTGGGGAGGGGTTGTCCAGGTCCAGCTCGTTGAGGGGCCTGACGATCTCCCGGGACAGGCGGGCGGCCAGCGCCAGGGCCAGCGCCAGCGCCCCGGCGAATATCAGGGAGACCGGCGGGAGCATCCCCAAAATCAGCGTCAGCAGCGTGTTCTGGGCGGCGGAGAGCCGCAGGACGGAGCCGTCCGGCAGGCGGCGGGCGGTGTAGATAGAGCGCTCCAACAGGGTCTCGGAGTACCGCGCGCTTTCGCCGGAGCCGGTGGAGAGGGCCTGCCGGATCTCCTCCCGCTGGAGGTGGTTCTCCATCCCGGCGGAGTCGGACCGGTTATCGTAGAGCACGGAGCCGTCCGGGGCAATCCAGGTGATGCGGCAATCCCCGTCCGGCAGGCCGTCGAAATAGCGGATGCCCTCGTGGGCAGCCCCCTGGGCCGCCAGATTGACCTGTGTGCGCAGCTGTTCCCGCTGCACGCCGGAGAAGTAGCCGTAGAGGACGTCCATGAAGAGGACCGCCGAGGCCAGAAACACCCCCAGCGCCACCATATAGATGGCGCGGAAAATCCGTTTTGTCATTCCACCGCCTCCATCCGGTAGCCCACGCCCCGGACCGTCTTGATGTACGCCCCGCACCCGCCCAGCTTGGCCCGCAGCGTGCCGATGTGGACGTCCACCGTGCGGGTCTCGCCCAGGTAGCCGGTCCCCCAGACGCTTTGCAGGAGCTGTTCCCGGGTAAATACCCGCCCAGGGCTCTCCAGCAGCAGGAGGAGCAGATCATATTCCTTCAGGGTGAGGGTGAGCCGCCTGCCGCTCTCAAAGACGGTGTGCTCCGCCCGGTTCAGCTCCAGGCGTCCGGCCCGCAGAATGTCCGCGCCCGTCTGGGGAGCGGACCGGCGCAGCACCGCCCGCACCCGGGACACCATCTCCAGCATTCCGAAGGGCTTGGCCAGGTAGTCGTCCGCCCCCGAGTCCAGGCCCAGCACCTTGTCGTACTCCGTCCCCTTGGCGGTGGCCATAATGACGGGGATGCCTGCCGTGGCGTCGGCGGAGCGGAGCCGCCGCAGTATGGCGATGCCGTCCTCGCCGGGCAGCATGACGTCCAGCAGCACCAGGTCCGGCCGCCCGGCCTCCAGCGCCTGGAAAAATTCCTCCCCGGAGGGAAATCCCTCCGCCTGGAATCCCGCGGCCTCCAGGGCGTATACCATGAGGCTGCGGATGGCCTGATCGTCCTCTACACAGAAAATCATGTGTTCTCCTCCTGACGTTGCGGTTCTGTTGTGCCAGCGGCGTATATGATACTATAAATTTCTTAAAACGGCTACCTCAATATAGTAAAATCTGTGTAAAGCCGCCCGGCGGCGCTTAGAGGACGGCGGTATCCCCCGGGAAAGAATCCCTTTTCTCTTTCGTGTTTAGAGACGCTTCTAAAAATTTTCCATCGTCAAAATGACGGAATGAGCAGTGAGCCGGGGATGACTCACTGCCCAATAAACCGGAAGTTATCAACCTAACACTTCCATAACTTTTTCAAATTTATCCTGATAGTGCTTTTTGCTTTCAACAGATAGTTTTTGAAAACTTCTCGTCAATTTGTCTTTTACGAATGTCTTGCCTTCTTCCATTCCCATGCCTTTTTGCACGTAGGCTAAATATAAAAGACCTGGCACGCTGTCAAAGTGTGAGATCGCATCGGCATCGGCAACACATAATTCTTCAAGGCTAACTTTCTCCGAACGGATACTACCTCTGTGATTTCTGATACATTTTTGTACCAATGAAATCTTTTTGTCATCATAACCATATTCCTTTAGAATACGAAGCGCCAGTTCTGCCCCATGGATATGGTGAAGCTTGTAGAGACTATAATCTGTAATGGAAGCAATGTCATGCAGCCAAGCCGCAATCATAACAATTTCCTTATCTGCCCCATATTTGACCGCCAGAATTTCTGCATTTTTAACGACTGCAATAATGTGATAATAGCAGCCCATTCCAAACTTATTCGTTGGTTTTTGGCATCTATCATATATTTCACGCTGCAAATTCTCAAAAATATCTCCCCGCATATTTTCATCTCTGCAATCCCAATTTGTTGAGCCGATTATATCACGAGCTTTTTTCCATTTCAAGTGGCTGTTAGTGAAACCGCCAATGGCTGGAGCCGCCAACACGAAAGAGAAAAGGGACGGGAAAGAAGTTGACTTTCCACAGGGGCCGTGCTATAATTTTTTCGTAAAATGACACCCTGCGCCGGGCTGGAATCCAGGCCCAATTCTAAATAAAGGAGATTTGTTATGAAAATCCGCATAAACAAGGACATTGTGGAGATTACGCCGGAGCACGCGGCGGAGGCCGCCGAGCTGGAGGCCCTGTGGGTCAAGATGGGCAACTGTGTGGGCGGCAACAAGCGCCTGGAGCCCCTGGGCGTGTACATCCCCAGTGAGAACAAGACCGCCCAGTTCCGCATCGGCGGCCTGACCAAGGAGGAAGCTGACGCCATCCCCGAGATCCGCGCCCCCTATGATACGGACGTCTACTGTGTCACCTGCAACAAGACCCAGCACGTCAAGGCGGGCGACCCCATCCCCTTCTGCTGCGGCAAGCTGATGGAGATTTTGGACTGAGCGGCAACGAGACCGGCAGGGCGGGATTGCTCCCGCCCTGTTTTTTCTTGAGAGAAAAAACAGGCAAAAAATATATGTGTAAAAATTGTGAAAAAGAGAGGGAGAACTCATGGAATGGCTCAAGCAGCTGCGTATGGACAGCCTGCGGAAGGCGGCTTTCCGCGTGATTTTGTTTTGTGCCCTGGCTGTGGGCATTTTTGTGTACTTCCAGTGCTGGACGCTATTGGGCGTGCTCTCGCCCAAGTCCTTGGCGGACCTGACCCCGGAGACCATGGAGGGCATCTATGTGGAGGACGATATCTACCTCTTTTATACCCCCTACCTGGAGGAGCTATATGGCGAGAACCGCTACAACGCCGAGACCACCGGCATCCAATACCTGGTGGACTTTGACCAGGAGCGCTTCATGGGCCTCTCGGTCCACAAGGACCGCCTGAGCGAGGCCGAGGCCATGATGACCGCCTGCGAGAGCTATTTTGACGGCGCGCTGTCCTCGGAGGACCTGCCTGCGATGCACGTCAAGGGATCCATCAAGGCCATGGACGATGAGGAGCGGGGCTACTACATGGAGCTGGCCGATGGAGACATAGAGCTGGAGGCCGCCATGCTTCCCTATTACCTGGACGTGGGCCGCGTCAGCGGACGGCCCGTCCTTGCGCAGCTCTGCCTGCTGATTGGCTCGCTGGCTTTCTTGATCGCGGGGCTCTTCCCCCTGGTAAAGGCCCTTACCGGCGGCTACCAGAAGCAGGTCAAGGCGAAGCTCTCCGCCGCCGGGGACTTTGAGTCTGCGGCGGAGCGGGCGGCCCTGTTCTACGAGCGCACCGAGCCGGTCTCCGGCGTGCGGCTGGGCTCGGAGTACGTCTACTTCATGAACGGGGCGAACAGCGTCCTTCTGCGCCCCTGGGACATTGTATGGGCCTACCAGAGCACTACCCAGCACCGGACCAACGGCATCCCCTCGGGCAAGACCTACGCCGCCATTCTGCGCACCGCGGACGGCAGGCAGTACGAGCTGGGGATGAAGGAAGCCGGAGTCCAGAGGCTTTTGGAGGCGGTCAGCGCGTCCCTGCCGGGGGTGATTATCGGCTACACAGATGACCTGGAGCGGATCTACAAGCAGAACCGCAGTTCCTTTTCCAGCCGCTGGGAGGAGAAGATCCCCGGCTGCACCGGCAGGCCCTGAGCGGGCCCGGGAGAAGACCGCCTATGCGTGAGCTTATCATCGGAAAAAACGACGCCGGGCAGCGGCTGGACCGCTTCCTCTCCAAGGCCATGCCCCTGCTGCCTCCCGCCCTGCTGCAAAAATATATCCGCATCAAGCGGGTGAAGTGCAACGGCGCGCGCTGCCAGCGGGACCAGCGGCTCCAGACGGGGGACGTGCTCCAGCTCTATATCAACGACGAATTCTTTGACCAGCCCCGGGAGGACAACCTTTTCCTCACCCTCTTCCAGCCCAAGCTGGAGGTTCTTTATGAGGACGAAAACCTCCTCCTGGCGGACAAGCGCCCCGGGATGGTGGTCCACGCCGGGGAGACGGAGAAGGTCAATACCCTCATCAACCATATCCAGGCGTACCTCTACCAGAAGCGGGAGTGGAACCCCAAATGGGAGAACGCCTTTGCCCCGGCCCTCTGCAACCGCATTGACCGCAACACCGGCGGCATCGTCATCGCCGCCAAGACGGCGGAGGCTCTGCGGATTCTCACCGCCAAAATCCGGGACCGGGAGATTACGAAAAAATATCTCTGCATCCTCCTGGGGGAGATGAAGCCGCCGGAGGGCAGGCTGGAGTATTTCCTGGTAAAGGACGAGGACCAAAAACAGGTGTCCGTCCACCGCCGTCCGGTCCCCGGGGGCCGGTCCGCTGTGACAGACTACCGCACCCTGGAGACCCGGAACGGCCTCAGCCTGGTGGAGGCGGAGCTCCTGACGGGCCGCACCCACCAGATCCGGGCGTCCTTCGCCTTCGCCGGGCGTCCGCTGCTGGGCGACGGCAAGTACGGCCAGGGCGCCGCGAACCGCCAATACGGAGAGACCCGCCAGGCCCTGTACAGCAGCTATATCCGCTTCGATTTCCCCACGGACGCGGGGGCTCTGGAGTACCTGCGGGGCAGAAGCTTCCAGGTGGAGCGGGTCCCCTTTGTGGAAAAATACTTTCCCGGAAGATGAGCAAGCCTCCGGCGCGGAACCTCCCGCGCCGGAGGTTTTGTGTCTGGAGCGGGGCTTTTTCCATCTTGCACAAGGTTTTTTCCTTCCGAAAAGCAAACTTCGCCATAATGACGCTTGCGCTTTTTCGGGAAACAGCTATAATCAGCTAAAGTCTATCGGGAGGGCCGCTCACAGGGCGGAACCGGTTTTTGAAAGGTAATAAACTATGACAAGAGATTTGACCAAAGGCAGCCCCATGAGGCTGATTCTGGGCTTCGGCATTCCGGTGCTCTTCGGGTACCTGTTCCAGCAGCTCTACAACGTGGCGGACACAGCCATTGTGGGCCAGACACTGGGCGGCGCGGCCCTGGCGGCGGTGGGCTCCACCGGGTCCATCAACTTCCTGGTGGTGGGCTTCTGTGCGGGCATCTGCGGCGGATTCACCATCCCGGTGGCCCAGCAGTTCGGGGCGGGGAACCACCAGGAGATGCGCCGTTACGTAACCGGGGGCGTGTGGCTCTGCGCCATCACCGGCGCGGCGGTGACCCTGGCCACCGTGCTCTTTTGCGACGCCATCCTCACTGGCATGAACACCCCGGCGGACATCTTCCACCGGGCCCACGCCTACATCCTCACCATTTTTGCCGGCCTTCCGGCCTGCTTCCTCTACAACTTCACCGCCGGCGTGCTCCGGGCACTAGGGGACAGCCGCACGCCGGTCCTCTGGCAGGTCGTGGCCTCTGTGGTCAACGTGGTCCTGGACGTGGTCTTTATTCTGGTCTTCCAGTTGGACGTGTTCGGCGCGGCCCTGGCTACCGTCCTCTCCCAGGCCCTGGCCGGGGCGGGGTGTCTTATGCGGATGCTGCGGGGCTACCCGGTGCTGCGGATGGAGCGGGAGGACTGGCGCTGGGACGCCCGCCGGGCGAAGGAACTGTGCGTCATGGGCCTGCCCATGGGCCTCCAGTACTCCATCACCGCCATTGGCAGCGTCATGATCCAGACAGCCGTCAACGGCCTGGGCACCGCCTACGTCACCGCCGTCACCGCCGCCTGCAAGGTGTCTATGTTCTTCTGCTGTCCCTTTGACGCCATGGGCTGCACCATGGCCACCTACGGCGGCCAGAACGTGGGCGCGGCCCAGTGGGACCGCCTTCACCAGGGGATGCGCGCCTGTGTGATTCTGGGGGCGGCCTACTCCGCCATCGCGCTGGGCGTGCTGGCACTCTTCGCTGAGCCGCTGAACATGCTGTTCCTGGATGCGGGCAGCGCCTCGCTCCTGCCGCTGGCCCGGCAGTATCTGCTCACCGGGGCGGTCTTCTTCTTCCCTCTGTCCCTGGTGAACATAGTCCGGTTTATGATCCAGGGTATGGGCTTCTCCCCGCTGGCTACGGTGGCGGGCGTATTCGAGATGGTGGCCCGGGGGGCGCTGGCCCGGTTGGTGCCCGCCTTCGGCTTCACTGCCGCCTGCTTCGCCTCTCCCGCCGCGTGGATTCTGGCGGACCTGTTTCTCCTGCCAGCCTATCTCCACTGCTGCCACCGGCTTACCCAACCGAGCGAGAAGAAAAAAGCGAAGGTCCTCCCCACAGGCATATAAAAAGGAGCGGCTGGCGTTTTGCGCCAGCCGCTCTCTGTTGTTTTGATTAGACAGCCC
>CATIYU010000214.1 GCA_949739085.1 uncultured Eubacteriales bacterium
CCAGTCCCGAGGTGAGGAAACAGTATGGCGGAAGTCTTATCACAAAGCCAGATCGACGCCCTGCTCAACGCGGCCCGCAGCGGGGAAATGAATCTGGACTCTCCGGCTGAAGAGCAGCCGGAAAAGAAATATAAGAAGTACGACTTTTATAGTCCCAGGAAATTCACGAAGGAGCGCCTGAAGATGCTCAACAGCATCTTCGAGGGGTACGCCCGGGTCATCAACTCCCGGATCAACGCCCTCCTTCACACCACCTGTGAAATTGTGGTGGGATCTATTGAGGAGCAGCGCTACAACGAGTTCTCCAACGCCCTGACGGAGAGAGACGTGCTGGCCTTGGCAAAGATCGACCTGGAAAAACTTCAGGAAGAGACGCCCATACTGGTCCATCTGGACACGGGGGTGGCTCTGACAATGATGGACCGCATGATGGGCGGCGCTGGAGAACCAGAGCCGGAGCTGCCCTCCAACTACAAGCTGACGGACCTGGAGCTGAACATGTACGAGGACATTATCAGCGACCTGATCCGTGTGATGGGCGGGAGTTGGGAGAACTACATTACACTCCAGTTTGACTACGTGCGCACAGAGGTGAACCCCACCTTGGTGCAGCTCATCGGGTTCGACGAGACCGTGGTCCTTGTGGGCCTGGACATCAAATTCCCCAACAGCGAGGGGCAGCTGAGTCTGGTCCTGCCCGGCGGGATGCTTACCAATATCTTCGCGGAAATCGGAAAGAGCACCACCAGGCACGCCGTAGGCGAGGACAAATCCGACGAGATCTTCGGCTCCCTGCGGGAGAGCGACCTGGAGATCGTGGCGGAGTTGGCCCGGACAACGCTGCTGCTGAGCGATATCTACCACTTGAATGTGGGCGACGTGGTGAACATCAACCGGCCAAAGGACGCCCCCGTCTTCCTGAACATTGGCGGGCGGCGGTGGTTCGATGGCCGCATGGGGGTTCATAACAAGCAGAAGGCCGTGAAGATCGGTGAGACTTACATTAAGGCTTAAAGGAGCGAATCCCGATGGGAGAGAGTATTTTTAGCCCGA
>CATIYU010000215.1 GCA_949739085.1 uncultured Eubacteriales bacterium
CTTGTTGATGGACGCGGCGGCCACCTTGTCGCCCACCGTCTTATCCACCGGCAGGCTCTCTCCGGTCAGGGCGCTCTCATCCACGGCGGAGGCCCCCTCGACGATGACCCCGTCCACGGGGATGGACTGCCCGGGCCGGACCACAATTTTGTCCCCCACCCGGACCTCCTCCACAGGGAGCTCCACCTCCACGCCGTCCCGGAGGACGTTGGCGGTCTTGGGGGCCAGGTCCATGAGCCGGGTAATGGCCTCGCTGGTCTTGCCCTTGGAACGGGTCTCCAGGAATTTGCCCAGGGTGATGAGGGTGAGAATCATGCCCGCAGACTCAAAATAGAGGTCCATGTGGTAGCGCTCCACCAGATCCATGTCCCCGTGGCCCAGGCCCCAGCCGATCTGGAAAATGGCAAACACGCCGTAGACGACGGCGGCGGCGGAGCCGACGGCGATGAGGGAATCCATGTTGGGCGCGCGGTGGAAGAGGGTTTTGAAGCCCACTTTATAGTATTTGTCGTTGAGGTACATAATGGGCAGGGTCAGCAGGAACTGGACCAGGGCAAAGGAGAGGGCGTTTTCCATGCCCAGCAGAAAGCCCGGCAGCGGCGCGCCCATCATGTGGCCCATGGAGATGTAGAAGAGGGGGATGAGGAAGACGAAGGACCAGACCAGGCGGCGCTTCATCTGCGCCAGCTCCCCGGCCATCGCGTCTTCCCGGGGCGGGGCGGCCTGCTTCGCCCCTGCCGCCTGGGGCAGGGAGGCCCCGTAGCCGGCGGCGGTCACCGCCTGGATAATTTCGCCGGCGTCCACAGCCGCCTCGTCGTAGGTCACCTGCATGTTGTTGCTCAGCAGATTCACATTTACTTGGGACACGCCCTCCACCTTGCACACCGCTTTTTCCACATGGGCGGAGCAGGCGGAACAGGTCATGCCAGTTACGTCAAAAGTTTGTTTCATGGAAAGCACCCCGCTTTCTGCTTTTATTTTGCCAGAGACACGATCTGATTGCAGAGCTCCTCCAGGTCCGTCTCGCCGGAGATCAGGTGGAACTCATGGGGCTCGGTGTCAAAGGAGCCGTGGCTGCGCTCCAGCATGGCCGCGACGGGGGCGGGGAGGTTCCCGCGCATCCGGGAGGCAAAGCGCTGGCGGATGGTGTCCAGGTCCGCGGTGGCCAGCACCCGCACCGCGCCCTCCGGCAGGAGGGACAGGTGCTCCTTCTCAGCGGTAACATAGACGGCGTGCTTCCCAGTGACAGCCTCTTGCAGCTTCTTTTGAAAGGCCTGCCGGGCGCTTGCCTCGTCCTTGGCCAGACGCAGAAAGTCCTTTCCAGTGAATACCGTGGCCCCCAGCCGCTCCCCCAGCAGGGAGGCCAGGGTGGATTTCCCTGTGCAGCTCTCGCCAAAAATACAGATAACCATATCGCTTCCCTCCATTATTTATTTCATAATTTTCTGAAAAACACCCACCAATTCCTCAATAACCTCGTCGTTCCCCTGGCGGAGATTGTCCGCCACGCAGGTGCGCAGGTGCTCGTTGAGGAGCTCCCTGCTGAAGCTGTTGAGGGCTGCGTTCACCGCCGAAACCTGCACCAGGATGTCCGTGCAGTAGACGTCCCTTTGCAGCATCTCCCGCAGTCCGCGCACTTGGCCCTCAATGCGGCTGAGCCGGTTGCAGAGCTTTTTCATCTCCTCGCCGCTTCGCGCTCTTGTCTTGCGGCAGGACGGACATGATTCCATGTTCATACCTCCTGGGGGTATTTTCATCTGCCTGCCTATCATATACCCTGCCGGGGTATTTGTCAAGGACATTTTTCAAAACCGGAACGGGGGACCGGCTCTGGGCCAGTCCCCCGCTTGGTCAGCGCTTCTCGCCGGGCTTAAACACCACCGCCGCCAGAAGTCCAAACAGCACCGCCGCCGCGATGCCCCCCGCCGCCGCCGTGAGGCCGCCGGTAAGGACTCCCAGCCAGCCCTTTTCCCCCACGGCCTTGGCCACGCCCTTGGCCAGGTTAGAGCCAAACCCCGTCAGCGGCACGGACGCCCCCGCACCGCCCCACTCCGCAATGGGCCCGTACACACCGATGGCCTCCAAAAACACGCCTGCTACCACAAACCCCGTCAGAATACGGGCAGGGGTCAGCTTGGTTTTGTCGATGAAAATCTGTCCGATGGCACATAGGATGCCGCCGCACAGGAATGCGTTCAGATACTGCATACATGGTCGTCCTCCTCGTCATTTCTC
>CATIYU010000216.1 GCA_949739085.1 uncultured Eubacteriales bacterium
ATTTGGTAGCAGAGCTTCAATTTATGTCAACTATTTTTGATATGAACCACGTATTTCCAGGCTCTCCCAGCTGCAAGGGCCTGGTAGCACGCTGGTAGCGCGAAGGATAGAAACATGGTTGGGAGGATAAAAATGCGGAAGAACATTACCCCAATTTTTCGGAATAAAAGCTAAAGATTTATCGATCCAATGGTCTGATTGATTGGTTTACATAAATCGAAACTGCACCCAATCGTTGCAATTTTGTGCAAAAAGGCGGCGAAAGGGAATGTCCTCTCGCCGCCTTTTCCTGAGTGCTATTTTACAGATGCGTCCGCCGGATAATCTCCGCCTTCAGTGCAGCCCCCTGGAACAGGAGCAAAGCGGATAGAGAGATCGCGCTGACGCCTGCGCACACCACGGATGGATAGATCATCCACAGCGCTCCCCACAGCAATGGAATCAGCGGCAGAAAACCCGCCAGCACGCAGATGCTTAAGTAGAGTAGATAGTCGGCGGGGCGCAGCCGCAGGAGACGGATAGCAGCGGCTACTGCCAACTGCATACAGGGGATAAAGCAGGGCAGCACAAAATTAATGGACCAGCCCATAAAGCCGGTACGCCAGTCCCAGACCAGCACCAGCGCCGGTACAACGGCCAGCAGCCACGCAATTGCCTTCATAGGGTTCCGCCGCTTCCAGAACGCGACACCAATCAGCAGCCATGCGCTAGCCAGTCCAGCCGCCACAAACAGGACCCACCAGCCTCCCTCCGGAAAGCAGTAATTGACTGCGGCACAAACAGCCAGAGCGACCGCTGTAAGCAGACCGGCCAGCCGCACGGTCAGCCAGTATGGCCTTCTGGTCTCCGGCAGGGCCGGGTAGGCGTCCTCCTCCGGCTGGCCTGTTACTTCCCCCTGGCAAAGCGGGCAGCGGCTCATGGTGCCGGACAGGTATACGCCGCATTTTTCGCAGTACAACACTCTAATTCACCTCATTTTCCGGCGGCAGGTTGGTAGTTAATACCACCTCCAGCCCCATCCGCGCCAATTCCCGGAAAAAAACACGCTCCGTCTCGCAAATCCGGTAAGGGCTGGCAAAGCTGACGGTGTACTGTCCACCAAAAGAGCAGGCGCAGGCTTGCAGCATCCCCGCGCTGGCAAAAACGCTGAACAGACCGATCATCTTTTCCATCTCTTTGGGCATGGACACCTTTCCTACATTGGAGAAAGAGGCTGTCACGCCCCGGGCGGCCAGCCGGTTTGCAATCCGCAGCACCACATCCTTTATGGGAAGCGGCACAAGGCGGAGAGGAACGCTATGCTCCAGCGCACACAAAGTGTTCATGTGCTCCCGCAGCCGCTCTCCGGTTAAATTTTCCTGGAAGTTTCGCTTGACCCCGGCCAGAACTGCCTCCAGACTGTCCTCTCCTCTGCTGAAGTCGTATCCAACGTTGATGGTGGTGAAAAAATTGCGGGCGGACTCCGAGGGGAAGTAGTTCCGCAAGTTGACAGGGATGGTGATGACCACCGGCTTTTTGCGGTCCCGCACCCGCATCCCCGCATGGATTGCGCGCAGAAGAACTGCTGTCATGAGTTCCGTCAATGTGACACCCCTGGCCCGCGCACAGGCGAGAACCTGGTCCAAGGGCATCCGGCCCTCCAGAATGGCGAGATGGTTTCTGGGCAGGCGCTCCCCCCGAATCTGGTAGGCAACAGGGGCTCGGCTCATGGAGCGGCCCGACGGCTTCTCATAGTATTTCTGAAAGCTGTCCGCCTGCCGCTGGGACTGGGAGGCGTCATAGGCCAGGGCTGGGACAGGCTGGGGAAATTGTTCCGGACAGCGCAAAAGCAGGTACTCATACACCAGCCTGCACAGGAAATTCAGCGCACCGGCGCCGTCTGTCAGGGCATGGTAGACCTCCAGGCTGATCCGCCCGCGGTAGTACAGGACACGAAAGAGCAGACTGCGGCGGACGGAGGGATAGACCGGGTAGCAGGGGGGCTGCTCCTCGCGGCGCACCAGGGCGGGGAGGGGGCTGTCCTCCAGGTAGTACCAGAACCAGCCCCGCTTCATCACGGAGCGGTAGATGGGAAAGCGCTGGATGGTTCTGTCCAGGGCGGTCTGTAATAGCCGGGGGTCCACCGGGTCCCGCAGTTCGCAGACGAAGCGAAACACCTTGGAGTCGTGAGAGGAGCCGGTGGAAGGAAAGATTTTGGCGGCGTTATCCAGCGTCCACCAGGAGGGTACATTCCTGTTATTCATGGGGTCTCTCCAAAAAGCGGTTAATGATCTCGTAGGTCTGCTTCACCTGTGAGAACCGGACAGGGAGGGAGAAATAGCCGTGGAGCGCGTCGGGCATCCGGTGCAGCTCTACCCGTCCGCCCGCCTCCTCCAGTCGCTTTCCGTAGGCTTCGCCCTCGTCCCGCAGCGGGCAATACTGGGCTGTGATGAGCAGCGTATCCGGCTGATCCCCAAGGTCGGAGGCGTGCAGCGGGGCAAAATAGGGGTTTGTCAGATCCTCGTCAGAGGCGCGGTAGAGGGCCAGATAGTCCCGCACCCGCTTGGCGGTCAGCAGGTAGCCAGTCCCGTTTTCCCGCACCGAGGGGTAGGGGGAGGTCTCTGAGTGGTCGCTGTTCAGGGCGGGATAGATCAATATTTGACGGCTGGGCCGGAATTCCCCCCGGTCCCTGGCCATCAGGGAGACGGCGGCGGCCAGATTACCGCCCGCGCTGTCGCCAATCAGGACGACATCCTCCGGCTTCACGCCCAGCTGTCCGGCGCTGCGAAACACTTCCCGGGCGGCCGCATAACAGTCCTCCAGCGCAGCGGGGAAGCGGTGTTCCGGCGCGAGACGGTAGTCCGCCGAGGCCACAATGCAGCCAGTGGCCACAGTCATGTCCCCGCACACGCCGTCGTAGCTGTCGACCGTACCTGTGACCCAGCCGCCGCCGTGAAAAAAGAGCAGCAGGGCGGCTTTAGGCGTACCGGCGGGCCTGAATATGCGCACTGGTACATTGCGTACGCCGCTGGGAACTGGGTGATCCCAAACCTGGTAGAGAGAGGCGTTTTTCCGCCGGTGGGCAAGCAGCTTTTGAATCTCCCGCTCCACCGGGTAGGTCTTTTTTACGTCAAATTCCGGATAGGACAGGATGCTTAACGCCGCCCGCACCGCTCTATTAATGGCCATAACCGCTCCTTTTCCATAGGTTTTCTACCAGTATACCACAGTTTTTCGGGAAAAGCTATTTGAACTTCCCTCTGTAGGCAGAATTATTTTCCGGAATACGGGAATGGCGGGGGATTTTTCTCACAAGTTGTCTGGTTCCGTGCGACTTTCCGCCGTTACACACCATATGTGTAACGGTTTTCCGCTGCCAATCTTACTACGAAAAGGAGAAACAAATATGGATTATACCAACAACTATCATCTGCCCCAGTGGGTCAAGAGCGACCGCGTCATGATGGACGACTTTAACCAGATGTGCGCCAACATCGACTCCGGCCTCGCCGCCACGGCCCAGACCGCCGTCAACGCACAATCTGCCGCCAGCGCCGCACAATCTGCCGCTAATGCCGCCAAGTCTGCCGCCGCCAACGCACAGTCCACCGCCAACACCGCCCGGCAGGAGGCCGCCGCACTGCCCTATGCCGTGGGAACCTACACCGGTACCGGCGCGACCCTCAGCATCAAGCTGGGCTTCCGCCCCTCCTTCGTCATCATCACTGGCGCGGCCTCCTCCACAGTCTCCGACTATGTGGATGGGCGCTACTTCGGCGCCACCGGCGGTCACACCCTGCCCACCCGCTGCAAGCTGACCGCTACCGGCTTCACCGTCTACCCACAGGACCAAATCAACGGCAACTACCCCTCCTTCAACTATGTCAATCGGGTGTATGACTACATCGCCTTTAAGTAAAAAAAGGGGAACCCCCCAAGGGCTTTGGCCCTTGGGGGGTTCTTTGTATCTTACTGTAGAAACCGCTGGCTTACGCCTCGTCCAGCTCCACGGTGGTAGGCGCGGGGAGCTTAGAGCCCACTTCAACGCCCATCATGGTCTGGATAATCTTGATACGCCACAAGATTTCGACATTGCTTGTGCCGTTCGCATGGTTCAGCTGGCTGAACTCCTCCGTAGTTGGGATCGAGACAGGGCCATCAGCTTTCAGCTTATTGTTCGCCTCCAGGTCTGCCTTCACGGCCATCACGCTAATTTCAGCCATGATCCAATCCTTGAGGTTCCCAGTGAAGCCAAAGTTGCTGAGCATCTCATTTCCAGAGATCCCATAGTTCGTATCCCAACCTGTGCAGGTCCACTTCGGGCTGGCGTTTTCGCCCTTATACCAGAAGATGGACCGGACCTCACGGGTATCCTTCGCCTCATCAATCATCTTCTCGATATAGGCGATGCCGCCGTTCAGGCTCAAGAGGCCCGCGAACAGGGACTGATCAGCGTACTTCTCGTACCATCCCTTTTCGGCCGGCACGTCAATATGCATCTGGTCTTCCCACGCAAAGCTGGCTCCACTGTGATTCATCAGGCCATCCTTATTCAGGTACTCTCCATCGTAGCCGACATTCTCGCCAGCCCACTCCAGGAAGCCGCCAACGGCAGCCTTCGCCTCGAGCCGGGCTACGGGGAGCATGATGGCGCTCACGCCAGCGGAAATCCACCTGGTGTCCAGACTATCGTCAGTAGCGGCACTCTTAATAGCGGCGGGCTCGGTGGCCTTGGCGGTCAGAATCTGCTCCTTCAGTTCGGGATACTTTTCAATCGTAGCCTTCTTGAGGAGCATAAAGTGAATCTCCTCGCCAACCCACGCCTTGAAATTCCCGCTGTATCCGAACCTGCTGCACATCGCGTTGTCTCTTCCGGTCTGCGTATAGACCCAAGTGAAGGAACTCCACTTCTCGCTGCTGCCACTCGGGTTCGCCTTAAAGAGATTATCGACCTGAGAAACCGTCTTGGCGTTGTTGATCTCGTTCTTCAGCCACTCGATGCCCTCCGCGAGATTCATGCCGTTGATGGGGGAGGGGCTGTTCCAGACCTCATCGCCAATCTGAATTCCCTCCTCGGGCCTGACGCTCAGAGCTACAAACTCTCCCACGTGGTTTCCGATGTCGCTCCCAGTGTACCACTCTTTCAGTGTTCCATAGGCGTCCATCTCTTGGTTGCTGGCCGCATCCCAGTTCAGGTGGTTTACGTACACCATGTGCTCAATAAACTTGTCGAGCTCAATCTTTGCCAGCTCCTTCTTCGCCTCAAGGCTGCGGGAATCCACCGCCTCGTAGGCGGCTACAACGGCGCACGCCTTGTACTGATTAGCGCGGTGAGTCTTGGGGAAGTCGGTAATGCTCTTGCTGGCGTCCTTATAGGTGGCGGCCAGAATCGCTTCCTTCATGCTGGGATTCGCGTTGATCAGGCTCTGCTTGACAGCCATGATGTTCGTCTCGTCCATCAGGAACTGCTTCAGGCTGCCGCTCCAGCCGAACTTCTCGACCAGGGCCCCGTCGGTGGTCACATCGAAGGTATTGCCGGTATCCCAGGTCAGAGAGCTGTACTTCTCGCTCGCGGCGTTCTCATCATACCAGAAGATGGCCTTAACAGCAGCCACGGCCTCTTCCTCAGTGGTAATGTCCTTCTTGCCGTCGGCAGTCTTGCCGCCCACCTGAATACCGTCAATCATGGCCTTAATGGCCTCAATGCCCTTCTGGTAGGAATAGGCGATGCCGGACTCGCTGGCCAGAACCTCGTCGGAGAGCTTCACGGCGTCAAAGTCTACAGCGGTCTCCGCCCCAGTTCCGTCAAAGAAGCTATGCCATCCGTTGTGCTCCTCAGCCCAGGCGCAGAACTTCTCAAGAGCCTTCTTGGCGTCAGCCTTCACCTGAGCCAGCGCGCTTTCGCCGTCAACCTTCTTGGCGCTGAAATCGGGTCGGAGGACGCTCTCGGAACCGAAGATCCAAGTGCAGACCCAGATGATCTGGCCCTCCTTCTGGGCGTCCAAAACAGCCTGAGGGATGTTGTCCGCGTCAGTGGCCCGGCGGAACTCCTCCTTCTCCTGGTGCCCCCGCCATTCGCGCACGCCGGGCTCATAGCCCTCGTTCACCAGCGCGAAGGTCTTGTACTGGGAGCCGGGACGGTAAACAATGCGGGCCGCGCGGGCCATACGGGCGGCGGGGTTCTCTTCCACCGTGCCGCCGTCGGGGATGGTTATAGCATCGTCGTCCCAGTCCTCATCATCGGGATTTTCGGGGGGCGTGGGGTCGTCGGGATCTCCCGGAACAATGGGCTCGTCGGGCTTCTCGTCGGTCAAAGCGTAGGTGATGGTCACCAGCGTATTCTCGCCGGGCGTAAAGACGTAGTCGCCGTTCTCATTGGCGGTCAGCTCGGTATCGTTGGCAAATACGCTGTCCACGATCACATAGAGCTTCTCCGTACCATAGTCGATTTCCCGACCGGCGCGGAGCTCATCCTTGGTGAGAGTCACCGCAGCGCCGGGAGTTACATTCCTGGCAGCAGGCAGGGGCAGATTCTCCTCATCCTTAAAGCTGCTCTCGCCGTACTGGAAGGTGACGGCGACGGTGCCAGCCGGGGGATTGACGCTGCCATCAGTCTGCTCACCGCGAATGGCGGCTTCGAGAACACTCAGGAAGCCGGCGTTGTACCAGCCGTGGTTCGCGTTGCGGTAATAATCGCTGACGTCAACGATGAAGCCGACGCGGTTGCTGGTGTCGCCCTGGGCCTTGACCCACAGGATCAGGTCGCCCTCTTCCACGCGGTTGCTGCCGTGACCGCCCAGGGTCATCCAAGAAGCCTCGTTGTAGTAGCTGTTGCTGCCCTGGGAAATGAAGTACGCGCCGCCGAACGAGGCCAGGCTCAGGGTCTTGGACTCGCCAACAGCTTTTCCGTTAACGTCGAGCACGTCGGCGACGATGAAGTCGCTAAAGTACTCTTCATCCAGGTGGCTGCGGACGACGCCGAAATAGATGCCGTAGTCCGCGCACAGCTTGGCAAAGGTCTCGTGGCTGCTGCCGCCAATGCAGGACTCAATCCGGACGATGTCGGCGGTGTAGAGCTTGTTCGCCTCGTCAAGGACCTTGACGTTTTTCAGGCCGTAGAAGCCGTAGTCCTGGAAGCGGCCGTTCCAGATCTCGATGTTGTTGGGGACGATACCGATCTCGCCTCTGGCGTTGTCCAGAGCCTGGAGATACTTCACGTCGCCGCTGATCTTGGTGTTGTTGCTGTAGATCAGGGAGATACTGTCAAAGACATTGGTGAACTCGCGGAGCTCGATAACGATGACGTTGGCAACCCAGTAGTTGTAGTTGTCCTCCACGCCGTCGCGGTCACTGTTGGCCCGGGTGGCCACAGCGTACATGGCGTGGATGCCGTTCTTCACAGCGTCCAGCGTCAAGGTATTGCGGTAGCCAACCCACTGGCGGACGGTGCCCGTGGAATCAATGGCAAAGAACTGGGTATTGTCCAGAGCGCGGACATAGCCGTTCTCAGCCCCGGTGTGGTTGGGATAGTTGACGTCATCAATCACATAGAGGGGATTGGCGGCGCTGGTGTCGCGAATATCCAGCTGGATGTAGTCGGTTTGAGCCCGGCGGTTGGTGTCATTTTTCACCTTGGCGGCGGTATAGAGATTGATACCGTTCTCGCCCATGGTGTACTCAGCCACGTTGGTCCAGGTCTTCCGGGCGTCGTCATCCGTGGGGCCGCCAGGAGCGTTCCAACCATCAAAGAGGAACACGTTTTTCTCAAGAATTGTATCCAGCATGTGGGTAACAGGCTGGAGGTGGTTCTCGAAGCGGTCGTTCTTGATGGGATTCCAGCCCCGCTCGGTGTAGAAGGGGTTGTAATCGGTGTTGAGGGAATTGTAGTAGAAGCTGTTGAGCACCTGGTACTCGCGGATGCTGTTCTCGCCAGCCAGCACAGCCTCGGCGGTCAGAGCGCGGCCCGTGACCCAGCCCTGATTCAGGTGATTGGTGGTGTACATCTCGGTGAGCAGAGCGTAGGAGGTCTTGTTGCTGTAGGCGCGGACATAGCCGTAGTCGTCCAGATACAGGTCGTACTCCACGTTCTCATTCACATTGACCAGGACTTCGGGCAGCCGGGTCTCGTTGTCGATGTCAGACTGCTCCTTCACGTCGCCGCTGGTATCGGTGGCCTGGCGGTCCTTGTAGTTGACAGCCTTGAAGGTGGCCTTCGCGGTGTCAGCCTTGTGGATCTGGACAGTGCCGTCGATAACAGCATAAAGGACGATGTCGCCCACAGCGGGGGTATAGTCATTCAAATAGATGAAGCTGGCGCGCTCGCCGTCGATGCCGTTGTAGTAGTAGGTGGTCGTGCCATTCCGGGTAGCGGAATCAGCAACCTCATCCAGGACGTACTCGGTGAGCAGGACATACTCGGCCTTGTCATCGTTGTTGTTGTCGATGATCTTCAGCCAGTTGCCGTTGTCAACCTCGGTGATGTCCTTCACCTTGTTGGTCTGGAGGAACTTCTCCACGAACTGGTTCCAGCTCAGGATGTCGCTCTGGTCCTCCAGAGAGGTGGTGC
>CATIYU010000217.1 GCA_949739085.1 uncultured Eubacteriales bacterium
AAGGTCACCGATGGATGCTCCTATGGCCTTACAGAAGGCATACAGAGCCTGTTTCCGTGTCCAATACGTCCACTGGCACAGGCCGTAGCCAGCGCTGTCCTTGACAAAGTTCTTATACGCCCCATTGTCCACTGCGGCTGTGTATGTCTCATCTGTGAACCCCAGAGACTTCTCATAGCTGTTTTGGAGATTCTTCGGGTTCAAGCCGCTTTCCGCGAAGAGATTGCCAAGAAGTCCCGCTGCGCCAGCGTCCGAAAGACCATAGGTTTTTAAGCCGTTCCATATCTTTTTGGCGTTTTGGTCAACGTTCAGAGAAATCACCCCCTTTTTATAAAAGCATGATTTTATAACCATATACAGCAGAGGGAGCTCGCCATCTAGGCGAGCTCCCTTTTTCTTACGTATATCCTGTTCAACTTTCTAGTGTAACACTACACAATTTTTATTCGTCCTCTTCCCGATGAGCGTTCAATTCTTTCATCATGGAATCAGGCAGTGCCTGCATCTCAAGCGGAGGGAACGCTCCCTTTATCTCCTTTGGCGCTTCAACTGCGGCGTATACCTCCATGCCTTTGTCGGTCCACTCTTTCAGTATGTCTAAAGAAACGCGTATTTGCTCAACTTTTTCTGGTTCAGTGATACTGTTTTCCGTTGCCAACTGCCGAGCAATATTATGGGTCAGCTCTTTAACAACCGCCTGATTTGACTCAATTATTTTTGCCAGTTGGTCGTTTTTTAGTTTGGACTGCCGGACTAACTCCTCATACTGCTTACAAACTGCCGCCTGGTTTCGGATCGTCATCACATGACTAACCATTGCGGCTAAATTTTTTGCGATATAGAAACCAGTTGCTGCACATGCGCCAATAATTGTGAACGTAAGCCACATAGAGCCAACGTCTACGCCGCGCAACCTGACCTCTTCCTCTTTAGAGTTAAGCAGTGGGCATTTAGAAAATGCGTTATCCAAATCTCTTGTGCATTGGGACAGCTCGGAGAGCGTCATATTAGGCGGAAGCTTTATATCGAATCCAGTTGAATCACGCTCAAGCCCCAGAGCCTCACACATGCTTTGCATTACAAGCAAGCTTGACTTGATTTTCTGAGATGCCATCGAGATTTTACTCTTTTCATCTGGAGTAAGTGCCCCTGGAGTTCCCTTGTAAAAGGTATCATCGGTACTATAAATAATATCGATTTGTTGTTTAATTTCTGGAAACGGCTTGAGCGGCTCCAATAGGGCTACAAGTGCAGCCGCATTTTTACAATAATATGCGGATATCTCGCCACTGCGATTTTTTCGTTCATTAAATATTGGGTCAACCCATGACTCCAACGCACAATTTACTAAATAAAACATTTCTTGAACCCTCATTTTCAACCCCCTCATCGTTTTTTCTTTATTATACAACACAATGAGGAAAGTTTCAACAGTAAAATAATCTGCGAAAGAAGCTTGCCTTGATGATGAGCTCCTTTTTCTGTTTATATTTCTGAGTTATTTCAAGTTGGTATTGTTATTCAGCTCAATCAGCATGTCCGCGCTAATGGTCACTTCCATACTTTTTCACCTCACTTCCAGCGGCCAGCGACAAAAATGTTGAGGGAATAGGACACGCCATAGACGGGGTCCGCCCCCTTCAAGAGGGAATATGCCTCCGTTTTCTCCAGGGAAACGGAGGACCCCGGCGTGGAGGTGGGGGAG
>CATIYU010000218.1 GCA_949739085.1 uncultured Eubacteriales bacterium
ACCTGAGCTGGAGCCGCATCAAGCACCCCTCTGAGATTGTTGCCGTGGGCGACACGCTGGAGGTGTACGTCATCTCCTATGACCCGGAGAAGAAGAAGATTTCTCTGGGCGTCAAGGACCGCAGCACCAACCCCTGGCAGGTGTTTATGGACACCTACAAGGTGGGCGATGTGGCGTCTGTGCGGATTGTGAAGCTGATGACCTTCGGCGCGTTTGCCGAGGTGGTCCCCGGCGTGGACGGCCTGATTCACATTTCCCAGATTGCTGACCGCCGCATTGAGAAGCCGGAGGACGTTCTGTCCGAGGGCCAGACTGTGGAGGCCAAGGTTACCGCTGTGGATGAGGAGAAGAAGAAGATCTCCCTCTCCATCCGGGCCCTTCTGGCGCCCGCTCCCGCTGAGGAGGAGTAAGAAAAAAGGACCGGCAGGCATTTTTGCCTGCCGGTTTTTTCACTTTCCGGGATACTCTGAGAGCCCAACGCTTTGAAAACCGTTCCGTGTCAGAATCCAGGTCTCCTGGAAGCCGCAGGACTGGGCCAGCTCCACCGCCTGAGGGAAGGCGTGGGTAATCGTGTCCGCGCTGTGGCTGTCGCTGGTAATACAGATCCGTCCGCCCTGCCGGTAAATGGTTTGCAGGAAAATGGGGGCGGGATAGGGGACAGACCGCCAGCCCCGGGACACGGCCTTGGTATTGATCTCAAAAATAGCGTCTTGGCGCAGCAGGACTTCCAGCGCCTCCATGGCGGCGGCGATGTAGCGGGGATGAGTTTCGTCGAAAAAGCGGCCGCCCTCGTTAAACTTGGACACCAGGTCAAAGTGACCAATAATCTGACAGCCTGTCTGGTCCACGATCTGGGCCTCCCGCTGATAATAGGCCGCCGCAAAGGCAAGGCTGTCGCCGCCAAAATGCTCCCGGACGGTTTTGGCAAAACTCTCCGGACTCTCATCCACAGAGAGATAGAGGCCGTCCTTCTGGACCATGTGGGTGGAACCCAGCAGATAGTCAAAAGAACCGGCGGGGGAAGGGGAGTCAATGTCCAATTCCAGACCCAGAAAAATATCCAAGGTTCCCTGGTATTGTTTCCTCAAACGCTGGAGCTCAGCCCGGTAGGCGGGCAGGTCCGCCTCCGCCATGGACCAGCCCGCCGGGTCCATGGCAGGGAGCAGGGGACTGTGTTCGGAAAAGCCAAGAGAGCCGCAGCCTGCCTGGATGGCCCCCAGAACCATCTCTTCCGGCGTATTTTTGCCATCGCCGTATCGGGTATGGGTGTGGAGATTTTGGTATTTCATATGCTTATTTCCTCCAGCTTTATATTTGACCAGTGACGCGCCGGGAGGCGGAATCCCTCTGACGGACAGAGGTGGGCCAGCATTCGGACACAATATGGGAAGGTCCGCGGCTTCCCGGCGGCAGTCAGCGGTATTATCCCTTGACAGGGGTAATTTCCAGGGAAAAGCGAGGGTCCATAGCCGATGCGGCGTCCAGCGACCGGGCCAGACTTTTGAAAGTGCCTTCGATAATGTGGTGACTGTTTTTTCCAGCCAGCTGCCGGATGTGCAGGGTGATATTGGACTGACGGGTAAAGGCCAGCAGAAACGCCTCCACCAGCTCTGTGTCAAAGGACCCAACCTGTTCTGTGGGGATCTCCAGCTCATAGCACAGCAGTCCCCGGCCGCTGAGATCCACTGCGGTGAGGATTAGCGCCTCATCCATGGGTAGCAGGGTGGAACCATACCTGGCTATGCCTTGCCTGTCTCCCAGAGCCCTGGCAAAGGCGTCGCCCAGGCAGACGCCAGTGTCCTCCACTGTGTGGTGGTCGTCTACACAGATATCCCCCTTGCACGAAATATCCAGGTCAAACCGTCCGTGGCGGGCAAATGCGGTCAGCATGTGATCTAGAAAACCACAGCCGGTGCTGATTTTACTCATGCCCGTTCCGTCCAGGTTCAGCTTCAACTGAATATCAGTCTCCGCTGTTTTGCGGTTGCGCTCAGCTGTGCGCATGTCACTCCGCCTCCTTCATAATCTCCCAGACTTTTTGGAGAAAAAAGTCCATCTGCTCTTTCGTCCCGATAGTGACCCGGCACCAGTCCGCGATTTCTGGCTGGTCCCAGTGGCGCACTAACACGCCCCGGGCCTTCAAGGCGCGGTAGAGGGTGCCGCCGGGAACCCGGGGACTGCGGGTGAAGATGAAATTTGCCTGGCTGGGCAGGGTCTTAAAGCCCAATTTATCCAGTTGCATTACAGTATAGGTCCGGTTTTCCTGGATGGTCAGGCCGTTCTTTTCATAGTAGGCATTGCTGTCGAGGGCGGCAAGTCCAGCGGACGTGGCCAGGCGGCTGATATTGTAGGGGTTCGCAGAGTATCTGATTTTATCCAGGTCCTGGATAAGCTCACTGTCTCCGGCAGCATACCCGAGCCGTACACCCGCCAGGGCTCTGAACTTGGAAAAAGTCTGGCAGACCAGCAGATTTTTGTATTTCCCTATCAGAGGAATGCAGCTTTCGCCGCCAAAGCCGATGTACGCCTCATCTACCAGCACCACATGGTCCGGGTTGGCCTTGACGATTTTCTCTATGTCCTCCGGGCTGATAGCCCGGCCTGTGGGGGAGTTGGGGTTGGCAATGACAATGTTCCTTCCCAAGCTACAGTAATCCGCTGGATTCAGGATAAACCCCTCCTCCAGGGGCACAGCGGTGTAGGGAAGGCGGTAGAGGCTGGCGTGGACTGGGTAGGAGCCGCAGCTTACCGCTGGGAACGCCACAGGCCGGTCCTCGCCGCAGAAGGCCATGAAGAAAAAATTCAGCAGTTCTTCGGACCCGTTGGCGAGAAAAACGTTTTCCAGCCCTATGCCGTAAAACTGGGCCAGACGCTGCCGCAGCGCCCGGCCCTCCGGGTTTGGGTACTGGTTCAGCTTCTCCACCTCTTGCGTGTTCAGGGCGGCAAAGACCTCCGGTGAGGGAGGAAAGGGGGCCTCGCTTGTATTCAGCTTTACATATTTTGCATTCTGGGGATGCTCGCCGGGAGGGCAGATCTCCAGATTGGCAAAGCGCTGGCTCATAAACCGGCTCATAACTGATGCTCCTCTTTCATTTAGGTAGTCCGAACTAACGCGGTGGTGCGCCACAGATTCAATGGGCATTCTCTGCCCGCTCGTCCGGCGGAATTACACATGGTCCGACGCCTCCCCGGCCTCCAGATGGCTCAGGACAGCTTGGTAGCCCCCTGTACCGTAGGCGTAGCAGCGGTTGACCCGGCTGATGGTGGCGCTGCTGGCTCCGGTGGCCTGAGCGATGCGGCTGTAGACCACCCCTCTGCGCAGCAGACCCGCCACCTGGAGGCGTTGTGTGCAGTCCCGGATCTCCCGCCCGGTCATGAGGTCCTCTAAAAAAGCACGGCACTCCGCCTCTGTTTCCAGGGCCAGAATGGCCTGGACCAGGAGATCGGAGCCCCCAGCGCGAAACACGTCCATAGGGTACGCTCCTTACATTCTCTTTTATGCTTTAGCATAGTAGCATGATGCTATAGAAAAGTCAATTGCTGGAAAATATCAATTGATAATGATTATTTTGCATATTGCGGAATTTTTTCCGGCGATTTTCACAAAAACAGAGAAACAAGTCCGTGAATAATGGAAAAAATTCATCTTTTTCCGTCAAAATTCACAAATATTGTGGACAAGCGGGGAAAATTTCGTGTATAATAAAAACTGTACGGGAGGCGGCCCTTACAGCCTCCCGCTGCCCGCAGCCCGGGCAGGCAATCTGAGAGGAGGGGAGCTGTCAATGAATGATCAGAGCAGTATCTACAAACACTCAATGAAGCTGGAGCGCCGGACGGCATCACTCTATGTCCAGAATACGGGCTGTCAACAGTGCCCCCCGGGATACGGCTGGGGCCCTGGCGTACGCGGGCATTTCCTGCTGCACCATGTCCTAGGCGGCAGGGGAGTGTACGTGTGCCGGGACAGACGGTATGAGCTGGGAGCGGGGGACACCTTTTTGTGCTATCCCGGCACAGCCATCCACTACTGCGCGGACCAGGAGGACCCCTGGGAATATGTCTGGGTGGGCTTCAGCGGCCTGGACGCGTCAGGGTATGTGGAGCAGACAGACTTCACCCCGGAGGAGCCGGTCTACCGGGGGCGGGACAGCGTGGAGATCCGGGAGCGGTTGGAGGCAGTGTACAAGAGCTGTGGCTCCGCCGCCTGGCAGAGCTTGGAGATGACGGCGCGGCTCTACGAGCTGCTGTCTTTCCTGGTCCGCACAGCCGGCCGGCATGAGGACACCGGGGCGAAAGCTCCTGACTGCGCCCAGATGGCGGCAGAGTACATCATTAACCACTATGAGGAGCCCATTACCGTGGAGGGGCTGGCGGCCTATACCTCTGTCAGCCACAGCAGCCTCTACCGTCGCTTTGTCAAGCGGTTTCAGATCTCGCCGAAGCGGTTTTTGCTGGAGTACCGCATTGAGCGGGCCTGCGCCCTGCTGGCGGACACCGGATGTTCCATCCAGGAAATCTCAAATTCTGTGGGCTTTGAGGACCCGTTTTACTTCTCGCGGGCTTTCAAGGAGGTCAAGGGCGTTTCGCCCCGGCAGTACGCCGCGAAGGCCCGGAGCGGCGTGGGCGTTCAGGAGGAGGGAACCCCGGAGGAATTTGACTGAAAATTGGGGGAACATGGGTAAAAAATCCATGTTCATACTGTCGCGGCGGGCCTATAATAAAGCCAGAAAGATTCTCCTTTATTAAGGTTTTATGGAGGCGCGCTATGGCATATACATTTTGTCCGGAAACTGACTTTGACCAGCTTGAAAAATCCATTTCCAGCCTGTACGGCGCCGGCCGGCTCCAGCAGGAGTCCAGCCGCTACAGGCAGCTTTTGCAGGGCCTGAAGGAGAACTTCGGGCCCTGCGGGCGTGCGGCAGTCTTTTCCGCGCCCGGGCGCACGGAGATCGGCGGCAACCACACCGACCACCAGCACGGCAGGGTCCTGGCTGGCAGCGTAAATCTGGACGTCATCGCCGCCGTGGCCCCCAACGGAGAAAACGTCATCCGGGTCCAGAGCGAGGGGTTCCCCTTGGAGGTAGTGGACCTAGACGATCTGGAGGTCCGCCCGGAGGAGTACAATACCTCCCGGTCCATCATCCGCGGCACAGCGGCCTGGTTCAAAAGCCAGGGGGCCCGGCTGGAGGGCTTCAACGCCTACATCACCTCCAGCGTCTTCAAGGGCAGCGGCCTCTCCTCCAGTGCCGCTTTTGAGGTGCTGCTGGGGAACATCTTTAACAGCCTTTTCCTGGGGGGAAAATGTGACCCTGTGCGCATTGCCCAAACGGGGCAGTATGTAGAGAACGTCTATTTCGGCAAGCCCAGCGGTCTTCTGGACCAGATGGCCTCCTCTGTGGGCGGCATGGTGACCATCGACTTTGCCGATAACAATCACCCGGCGGTGGAGAAGCTGGACTTCGACTTCGCCTCCGCTGGCCACGCCCTCTGCATCGTGGACAGCGGCGCGGACCACGCGGACTTGACCGGCGAGTACGCCGCCGTCACCACGGAGCTGAAGAAAATCTGTGCGCACTTCGGCAAGGAGGTCCTCCGGGAGGTGCCGGAGGAAGCCTTTATTGCCGCCCTTCCGGAGCTGCGCCGGGAGGCCGGGGACCGGGCCGTGCTGCGGGCCATGCACATCTACGCCGATAACCGCCGGGTGGCCTGTCAGCTGGAGGCCCTGCGCCGGGGGGATTTCGAGAGCTTCCTCGCCCATGTGGGCAGCTCCGGCCTCTCCAGCTGGCGGTACCTGCAAAATGTGGTTCCCGCCGGATACACGGACCACCAGGAGGTGGCTTTCGCCTTGGCTCTGGCGGAACGGCTCCTGGGCGTGCGGGGGGCCTGCCGGGTCCACGGCGGCGGCTTTGCTGGAACCATCCAGGCTTTTGTACCTTTGGACATGCTGGAGGGCTTCAAGGCGGAGATGGAACGGGTTCTGGGTGAGGGCCGGTGCCACGTGCTGGCCATCCGCCCTGTGGGCGGCGTGCGGCTGGCGTAAGGAGGAATGAAGATGAATTGGACGGTTTCAGACTACATCTGGGCCCTGGCGGACTACGGGGTCCAAAAGGGACTTATTGAGGAGGAGGACCGCTCCTGGGCGGTCAACCGGCTCCTGGACGCCCTGGAGCTTGACGGGTCCGGCCTACAGGCCGGTCCGGACTGTGGGGACAGAAGCTTGGAGCAGCTCCTCGCCCCCATTCTGGACGACGCTGTGGCCAGGGGGGTTCTCAAGGATGATATCACCAGCCGGGACCTGCTGGATACAAAGCTTATGGGCGTTCTTACGCCCCGGCCCAGCGAGGTTATCCGCGCCTTCCGGGAGCGCTATCAAAAGGCCCCCCAGTCCGCTACGGACTGGTACTATCAGTTCAGCCAGAACACAGACTATATCCGCCGCTACCGCATCGCCAAGGATGTGAAGTGGGTGACGCCTACGGAGTATGGCGGCCTGGATATCACCATCAATCTCTCCAAGCCGGAGAAGGACCCCCGGGCCATTGCCGCCGCCAAGAGCGCTCCCCAGAGCGGCTACCCCAAGTGCCAGCTCTGCCGGGAGAACGAGGGCTATGCGGGCCGGATGAACCACCCGGCCCGGGCGAACCACCGGCTGATTCCCATTACCATAGACGGTGCGGACTGGTTTTTCCAGTATTCGCCCTATGTGTACTACAACGAGCACTGCATCGCCCTCAACAGCCAACACACCCCCATGAAGATTGACCGCTCCACTTTCCGGAAGCTGCTGGACTTTGTGGCCCAGTTCCCCCACTATTTTGTGGGCTCCAACGCGGACCTGCCCATCGTGGGCGGCTCCATTCTCAGCCACGATCACTTCCAGGGCGGGCGGTACTCCTTCGCCATGGAGAAGGCGCCGGTTGAGCGGGAGGTGTCCTTCCCCGAGTTCGGGGACGTGGAGGCGGGTATCGTCCGGTGGCCCATGAGTGTGCTGCGTCTGCGGAGTGGGGACCGGGAGCGGCTGGTCCTGCTGGCGGACCGGATTCTCAACGCCTGGAGGGGGTATACCGACGAGGCCGCCTTCGTCTTCGCGGAGACGGACGGCGAGCCCCACAACACAATTACCCCCATTGCCCGGATGCGGGAGGGGGAATTTGAGTTGGATCTAGTGCTGCGCAACAACATCACCACAGAGGAGTACCCCCTGGGTGTGTACCACCCTCACCAGGAGCTGCACCATATTAAAAAGGAAAATATCGGTCTCATTGAAGTCATGGGGCTGGCGGTGCTGCCGGCCCGGCTGAAGGGCGAAATGGCCCGGCTGGGTGATCTGTTAGCCGCCGGTGGGGACCCCTCCCAGGACCAGGAGCTGGAGAAGCATGCGGCCTGGGCCCGGGAGCTGCGGGAACGGCATACGTTTACGGCGGAAAACGTGGAAGAGATTCTGCGGCAGGAAATTGGCGCCGTGTTCGCCAAGGTTCTGGAGCACGCAGGCGTGTTCAAGCGGAACGAGGAGGGGAGAGCGGCCTTCCTGCGGTTTGTGGAGAGCGTGAAGTAAAAGGGGCTTGCAATGGGCGTCCGGCTGTGGTAAATTGATGTGCAGAACATGTTTGCGATTCAGAAGGGGAGGGCGGAAGCCATGTCCTTTTCCAGCGATGTGAAAACAGAGCTCTGCCGGACACCCATCGGTCGGGCCTGCTGCGCCAGGGCCGAGGCATATGGCGCACTGCTGTGGTGCAATACCTTTACAGCCCAAGAGGTGCGCGTAATTACGGAGAGCGCCAGCTTTGCTGGGCGGCTGCCGGAGCTGCTGGACCGGGCCTTTGGTTTGGCGTTCGACCGCTTGCCCGCTCCGGGGGAGCAGAAGTACGTCTTCCAGGTGGTGGATGCCAGTAAGGCGGCGCGGATGATTGACGCCTTTGGCTTCGATTCCCGGCAGAGCCCGGTGCTCCACGTCAACTTTGGCCTCCTGGAGGAGGAGTGCTGCCGGGCGGCGTTTCTGCGGGGTGCGTTCTTGGCGGGGGGAAGCATTACCGAACCCGCTAAGCGCTACCACCTGGAGCTGTCCACCAGCCATGCCCAGGCCAGCCGGGAGCTGTTGGCTCTGCTGGCGGACATGAGCTACCAGCCCAAGCAGACGGTGCGCAGTGGGAACCAGGTGATCTATTTCAAAAGCAGCAGTCAGATTGAGGACCTGCTGACCTTGATGGGCGCGCCGGTAAAGGCCATGGAGCTGATGAACACCCGGGCGGAGAAGGAGCTCCGCAACGGCGTGAACCGCCGGGTCAACTGCGAGGCCGCCAATCTGGATAAGGCGGTGGACGCCGCTCAGGAGCAGCTTCAGGCTATCCGGCGGCTCTACGAGCTGGACCGTGTGGAGACCCTCCCCGCCCAGCTGAAGGAGACCATTATCCTGCGGGAGACCTACCCGGAGCTGACCCTGCGGGAGCTGGCGGAGGAGTTTGAGCCGCCGGTCACAAAGAGCTGCCTCCAGCACCGGCTGCGCAAGCTGGTGGAGCTGAGCCGGCAATAAGAACCT
>CATIYU010000219.1 GCA_949739085.1 uncultured Eubacteriales bacterium
GCTCGTTCTCCACGGCCTCCAGGGTCTCCTGTAGAACAGAGGCCATGTCGTTGAAGGTGGTGGTGAGCACGCCGATCTCGTCGGAGGATTCCACCACCGTTGCGCCGCCAAAATCCCGGGCCGCCACCCGCTCGGCCCGCTGGGTGAGCCGCTCAATGGGGATGACCATGGTCTTGCTGAGAAGGAAGCTGAGGAGGACGGAGATAATGAGCCCCACCAGCAGGGCCTGAACGATGATGAGAAAGAGCTGGCTGTTGAGGCTGCTGACGGTGTCCCGGTTGTCGTAAATGTAGATAATATATGCGTTCTCGCCCCCGGTGATGGGGATGGCCACGTCCATATAGCTGGCGGTAAGGTCGCTCTGGTCCCCCACGGCGTTTGTGCCGCCAGCAACGCTGTTGCGGGCGGTCAGGAGGTTGGGGGAGACCTGGAGGCGCTCAAAGGCGTCCTGGTTGTCGGAGCCCGTGAGAAAGGCCCCGGTGTGGCCGTCCAGGATGAAGTAGTTGCGGGTGCTGGAGTTCAGCCCCAGGTCGCCCGCCTTGGCCTCGATCATCTGCTGAAGGGTCTGCACGCCGTTTTCCTGGGCGGCCTCCCGGCGGAGGGAGTTGACAAAGGCGCCGTTGGAGGGGTTGGAGTCTCCAAAGACCTTTTCAATCTGCTGGTAGAACTCGTCGATGTAGAAGCTGGTGATGCTGGTCATCATAAAGGCCCCCACGATGGTCATGAGGGAGGTAATGAGCAGCAGCAGGATCAGCACCAGCTTCATATGGAGACTGCGGAACATGGGGACTCCTTTCTCTGCCGTCCCCGCTGGGGGCAGAAAGATATTTGCCGGCGGGAGCGCCTACTCCCCCGCGAAGTAGTACCCCACCCCCCGGCGGGTGAGAATCAGGGCGGGATTAGCCGGGTCATCCTCAATTTTCTCCCGCAGGCGGCGCACCGTCACGTCTACGGTCCGCACGTCGCTGCCCACGTACCCATAGTTCCACACCTGCTCCATGAGGTCGATCCTGGAGTAGACCTTCCCGGGGTGGCTGGCCAGGAACGTCAGCAGCTCATACTCCCGCTGGGTCAGGTCGATGGGCTTATCGTGCTTGAGCACCTGGTAGTTCTCCACGTTGATTTTCAGCCCGCCGCCGGCCTGCATGGCCTCCCCGGCAGGGGCGTCCGGGGAATCCGCGGCCTGCATGGCCGTGCGCCGGATGTTCGCCTTTACCCGGGCCATCAGCTCCCGCATGGAGAAGGGCTTCGTGATATAGTCGTCCGCCCCAATCTCCAGTCCCCGGACCTTGTCGTCCTCCTCCTCCCGGGCGGTGAGGATGATAACGGGGACGTTATCCCCCTGCTCCCGCAGGGCCCGGCACACGTCGAACCCCAGCATTTTGGGCAGCATCACATCCAGCAAAATCACATCCGGATGCCGCTCCCGGGCCATGGAAAGCCCGGCCTCCCCGTCGTAGGCCGTCAGGGTTTCATACCCCTCCTTCTCCAGATTGAACCGGAGAATGTCCACAATGCTCTTCTCGTCCTCTACAATCAGCACGGTTTTTTTCTGTTCCATATTCTACCTCAAATTCTATCCGCACACCGCCTACCGCTCCAAAAGGAGCTTTGCCTTCAGTACCGCCGCAATCGTTTTGGCGTCCTTGATTTCGCCGGAGAGCACCTGCTCCACCAAATCTCCGAAGGGGACCCGCTCCAGGGTCAGAAATTCGTCCTCGTCCAGGTCCATCTCCCCGAAGGTCAGGTCCTGGGCCAGGTACATCCGGATAATCTCCCCGCAGTAGCCGGGGGAGGGGTACAGCTCCCCCAGGGACTGAAACCGGCCTGGCACGGCCCCGGTCTCCTCCCGCAGCTCCCGCACCGCCGCCCTCTCCGGGTCCTCGCCGTACTCCAGCTTGCCCGCCGGCAGCTCCCGGAGGATTTCCTTGTAGGGGTAGCGGAACTGCCGGACCAGCAGCGCACGGCCCTCCCCGTCCAATGCCAGCACGCACACGCCGCCGGGGTGGTCCACCACCTCCCGGGACGCCTGGCGTCCGCCGGGCAGCTCCACCGTGTCCAGCCGCACATGGAGAATCCTGCCGTCAAAAACCGTTTTACTGGATAAAGTCGTTTCTCTCAGGTCCATGGTTGAAAATACCTCCTCCGTTTTTGTCCCCCAAATCACGGGGCGTTAGATAGTCCGTATATATTCCGCTGACGCCGCTCTCCAGTAGCGCCAGGGCCTCCTCCGGTTCGTTGACCGTGTGGGCAAATACTTTGACGCCATGCTCCCTGGCGATGTCCGCGTAGGCGGGACTCCACCAGGAGTCCCACATGGTAATCCCAAGAATGCCGTTGTTTTCGCAGAACCGGGCCTGCTCCCGGAAGGCGTCCTCCGTGCCGGAAAAGCTGACGGCATAGAGGGTGTATATATAGTTATCAAAGTGGTGGAGCCTGTCCACCACCCGGTACATCAGGGGGCTGTACACCTGAATGACCATCCGGCCGAAGAGGTAGCTGAGTCCCAGCTCCCGGGCGTCCTGGAGCATGGACTCGAACTGCATGGTCACGATCTCCGCGTCGGTGAACTTGCTGTCCGTGATGATGCAGATATCCGGGTATTGCTCCATCAGGAGCAGCAGGTCCTGGAAGGAGAGGGGGGTGTACTTGCGCAAAACGCGCTTATCCAGAAACTCCTCCAGAGTGGGGACGTTGGCCTCGCTGACGCCGTGCTGCCAGCCGGCCCGCCAGTCGTGGCGCAGTACCACCCGCTGGTCCCGGGTCAGGCGCAGGTCCACCTCGAACACCCGCACGCCCCGGGCGTACTGGTCCTGGAAGCCCTCCAGACAGTTGAGCACCGCCGTGCCGTCCACCGCCCCCAGGCCGTGAGCGACTACTTTTTCCTGGGAGAGAATCTCCCTCGCGGTCAGCTCTCCAGCGGGCGCGGCTTTCTCCGCCGGTTCCTCCGGCGTGGCCTCCAGCCAGGCGGGGGCGTCCCCGTCCGGCTCCCGCTCCCCAGCGGCCTCCCGCTGGACTGCCTCGAGCTGGGCCCGCAGGCCGCCGTTTTCCAGCAGCACGCCCACAAGACCGGCAAACTCCAGAATCACAAGGGCAGACAGAATGCAAACAAGGGGCGTATACTTTCCAAAGCGCACCATAGGGAACTCCTCTTCGTCTGTATCTTTGCCGGTATTATACCATAGCTTGGCGCTTAATTCCACAGCAATTTCTAATTTTGGAAACTGATGGATATACGGAGAATTTTCCAAAAAATCTGTTGCATGTTCCTACTAAAATGTGGTATTGTAAAGGGGGATATTTGTCCCAGCAAATCCGGAAAAAGAAAAGAGGGGACGCCTGTGGCAAGGGGATACCAGAGCTACCGGGGCCGGCGGGCCGCCGCCACGAAGCTGACCGTCGCCGTTCTGGTGCTGATTTTATTGGCAGCCTGCATATTTATAGTGGTCCAGCGCTACGCATCCTATACGGACGACGGCCAGCTCCGTTTTGACCTGCCGTCCTTTTTTCAGAAAGACGGGGAGCCGTCTCCGCCCCCGGAGGAGGGAGACGCCCAGACCCCGCCGGAGGACCCGGACGTGAACCTGGTGGTCACCACTCCCGACGGCGGGGAGGAACCGGTGGAGCCACCGGCTGAGCCAGACCCGGTGCAGGACGGGGCGGAGCCAGCCCGCCTGCTGGCGCTGGACGCCCTTCCGGCGGATAACGCCGCCCTGACGGACGCCCTGACAGCCGCCGGGGCCAACGGCTTCGTCTACCCCATACGGGACAACACGGGCCGGGTCTTCTATGAGTCCCCCACGGCGGCGGACAAGGCTGCGGTGGCGGCGGAGGGCGGCAATGACGCCATCTCCCGGCTCTGCGCCGGGGCGGACAGGGCGGTGGCCCGGTTCAACTGCTTCCACGACAGCTATTACGCCTTTATCCACATGCAGGAGGCCGCCATCTGTCAGAAGACCACCTACGTCTGGTACGATAATCACTCCTACCACTGGCTGGACCCCAGCAAGGAGCAGGCCAGAATGTATGTGACCGGCCTTGCGGTGGAGTGCGCCAGCCTGGGGTTTAACGAGCTGCTGCTGGAGGAGCTGTGCTACCCCACCTCCGGCAAGCTGGAGAAGATCGACTACTCCGGCAACACCATGGGGAAAACCGAGGCGCTGGTCCTGTTTCTGACGGAGCTGCGCGCGGCCCTGGAGCCCTACGGCACCAAGCTCTCTCTCCTTCTCACGGAGGAGCTCATCCAGTCCGGCAGCAACGCCGAGTCCGGCCAGGACCTGGCCGCGCTGCTCCCTCTGGTGGACGCCGTGTACGCCCAGGTGGCCGACCCTGCCGCCGCCCAGGAGCTCCTGCGGGGGTATATGGACGGGGCGGAGCCGCCGGAGCTGGTGCCTCTAGTGCGGGAGGCCCGGGAGGGCAGCTGGTGCCTGACGGCGGGCTGAGAACCCCTCAATGATTTTGACGAAAAAAGCTGGAGGCACTCCGCCTCCGGCTTTTCCACTGCCGCCCCGGGAAAGTCTGGATAGAGTGGTTGACGAATCCGACAAACCCACCTAATAACTTCGACTTCTTTTGTATATTGTGACAGAATCGGGATGTTGGGGAAAAATCTTCTGGAAGGCTGTTAGGGTTTGTGCTATACTGTTCAATGAGCCTTCTGTCGGAAAATGCTGGCAGCACGGGGGATTACTCCCGCCCTGCGGCAGAGGCAGCGGGCGAAAGGTTTCCTGTAAAACCGATCGAAAAGGGGTGAGGGAATGTCACTGGAAGCCATAACAAAAATCCGCGCGGTGGAGGACTCCATGGAGCAGGCCAA
>CATIYU010000220.1 GCA_949739085.1 uncultured Eubacteriales bacterium
AATCCCGATCCGCCCGCTTGCGCCGCACCGCCCGGTCAACCAGGTGCTGCCGGTAGCCCGCAATGGTATCCACGCCCTCGATGCCGATGCTGGCCACGGTCTCGTCGGTAAGGGGCGGGATGTTCCGCCGCTTGACGCTGAGGACTGTCACCGGCTTCTTCCGGCCTTTTACGGCCAGCTCCGCCGTCTGCCCCCGTGTCATGCCCAGCAGGGCGTCCTCCAGGGCCGGGTCGAAAAAGTGCCGCCCCACGGAGAACTGGACCTGCCCCACGCCGTCCTCCGCCGCCTCATCCGGGAAGGAGACGCGGACAATGTCCCCGGTCCGGATTCCGTCCCCGGCGGGCTCGATGGTCAAAAAGCGCTCTGCGGCGTCCGACAGCCCCTTGTCAATAACCGCCTGCTCAATCTTGAGAACCAGCATCTTTTCCGGGACGCCGGCCTTGCGGAAATCGAACTCCCGCAGAAGAGTCGCTGCCTCTCCCATGGCTCAGCCCTCCGCCAGGCAGGCCGTCACCGCCTGGGCCAGCTGGTCGGGGCAGGAATCGGCGCCGTGGCACGCAATGCCGCGCAGGCGGGTGACCACGTCCTCTGCCGCCATGCCCTCGGCCAGGGCGGCCACCCCCTGGGTGTTGCCCCGGCAGCCGCCGTGGAAGACCACGTTGTGGAGAATCCCGTCTACCAGGTCGAAGCTGATCTCGCCACAGCAGACCTGGCCGTTGGTTTTATAGGTGTAGTGCTTATCCATCCCTCGTATCTCCTTACTTTTCCTTGTAATACAGCTTGCAGTGGCAGTACCCCTCAAACTCCGGGTCCGCGCACTGGGCCTTGAACTCCTGGCACACGCACTTGTATTCCGGCAGGCGCTCCTTCCGGCAGGGGCAGTAGCCCCCCGTATCCTTCAGGCCCTCCCGGACCGTGCGCACGACCTCCTCGTTCTCATTGAGACGAATCTTTCCCATAATCTGTTCCTCCTTATTCGTCCTTCAGCTCGGGGGCGGGGTACTCGTAGAGCAGAGAGGCGATCATTTTATCCAGAGTCTCCCGGTCCATAGAACCCACCGCCCGGTTGACCTCCTTGCCATTGCGGAAGTAGATAATGGTGGGGATGTAGTGGATGTCGAAGCGGTTCCCCAGCTCCCGCTCGTCGCTGGTGTTCACCTTGATGAAGCGCAGCACGCCGTAGTCGTTGCTGGCGGCGGTGTAGATGGGGGCCAGCTCCACGCAGGCGCCGCAGAAGGTCCCGTAGAAATCCACAATCGCGTAGTCCGTGTTCAGCAGCTCGTCAAAATTGTCCTTGGTCGCGTGAAAAATAGCCATCTCTCACTCCTCCATCATTGTCTCGCAGCGCTCCTGCAGCAGCCGCTCTGCCAGGTTGAAAAATGCGTTATCCCGGAAGGAGTCTTCCCGGCCCTTGATCTGCTCCATCATCTTTTCTACGCTCATGTGGTAGTACTTTTCAGCCTCGTAGGCCAGCTCCTCCTGGTATAGCGTCTCCTCGTCCTTGCCGCTGAGGGCTACCACAGCAGCGGCGCGGGCCAGACGGGCGCGGAAGTAGGGCCGGGCCAGTTTGATGTACTTCTCCCGAATTTGCTCCTCGGTGAGGAAGTCCGTGCCCTCCTCGGGGATGGAGGGGTCGATGCCCTGGGCCTCCTCGGATTTGCGCCACTGCTCGCCCTGCATCTCCGCCCAGGCGGTCTCCTCCGCCTTGTCGATGTCGTACTCGGAGTTTTTCTCGATCTCCTGGAGCAGGTGCCGGGCCAGGTAGCTAAGATTCCGCTGCCGGTCCGCCTTCTCGGTGGTCTCCCGGTACCAGCGGCGGTAGGCCTCCACCGTCTCCACACCCTCGATGCCCTCCAGCTTCACCAGCTCGTCGTCGACGGGGTGGCTCTCCCGGCGGACGATGCGGGTGACGGTCAGCGCCACGTCCCCCTCGCTGGCGGCGATGGTCCGGCTCTCACCGGGCTTCATGCCCGCCAGGGCGTCCTCGATGACCTTCTCGCACAGGCCCGATCCCGGGTAGAACAGCAGCACCGGCTTGTTCCAGCGCCCCACGGCGCTCTCCCCCCGGCAGACCACGCTGTCCCCTGTCCGGACCTCCTCCGCGTCCTTTTCCAGGGCGTGGCTGCGGCTCAAAACGGCCAGATGCTCCTCCATGGCCTCCTCCGTCACCCGCCAGCGGCGTAGGTTCTCCGGGACCTCCGCCCGGGTGTAGTCAAAGAGCTTCGTTACCTTGGATTTCATGTTCTCAAATCACTCCATTTCTTATATTACTGCGCAAATTGCAGGTCAAAATATTTCGTGTACAGCGCGTTCGTGCCGTAGAGACTCTGGTGGGTGCCGGTGGCCTGGATGCGGCCCTGGTCCATGACGATGATCTGGTCTGCGTTCACCACGGTGCGCAGGTTGTGGGCCACCACCACGGCGGTGCGCCCCTCCATCATGCCGTTGAGGGCCGCCTGGACCTCGGTTTCGTTCTCCGCGTCCAGGGCGCTGGTGGCCTCGTCCAGGAGCAGGTAATCCGGCCCCTTGATAATCATCCGGGCGATGGCGATGCGCTGGCGCTCGCCGCCGGAGAGCTTGCCTCCCAGCTGGCCGATGTCGGTGTTGAAGCCATCGGGGAGCTTCATAATGAAGTCGTAGGCCCTGGCCTTCTTGGCGGCGACGACGATCTCCTCGTCTCTCGCCTCGCGGTCCAGGCCGTAGACGATGTTGTCCCGGATGGTGCCGGAGAGTAGGGGGCTGTTCTGCTGGATGTACCCCATGGCCCCCCGCCACTGGTCCAGGTGGATTTTTTCCACCGGGGTGTCGCCGAACTTGATTTGGCCGCCGTTGGGGATATACAGCCGCTCCAGCAGGCTCAACAGGGTGGTCTTGCCCGCGCCGCTGGGGCCGACGATGGCGGTCACCTTTCCCTTGGGGATGATGACGGACACGTTCTGGATCACGTCCCTGTCCTCATAGCGGAAGCTCACGTCCTCAAAGGCGATGTCCGCGTCGGGCTGGGTGAAGCTCTTCTCCCGCTCCAGGACCTCCGGCTCGCTGGCCATGATCTCCGCGATCTCGGCGGTGGAGCCCTGGGCGTTTTTCAGCTGGTGGAAGCAGAAGATGTATTGGATCATGAGGATGTAGACGCTTTGACGCATGGCGAACATGGTCATCAGGCTGGCCATATCCAACGTCCCCTGCTGCACCATGACGCTGCCGGTGACGAGCATGATGGTGCCCACGATACCCTCGGTGGAGTAGGTAAAGGGCTGGGCGACCCCGTCGGCGATCCAGTACTTCAGGTTGGCCTTGTACAGCTCCTCGGCGCACTGGTAGCCCAGTTGGAGGTCGGCGCTCTCGTTGGCGGCGGACTTCACCAGGGCGATGGAGCCCAGGCGCTCAGCCACGAAGGTGGTCAGCTTGGCCAGCTTCTCCTGGACCTCCTTCTTGAAGCGGAAGAAGAACCGGCCGGGGATGTACATGGTGGCGATGATGTAGGGCAGCACGCACAGCAGGGCCAGGGTGATGCTGGGATTCATCCCCCAGATCATCTGGAGCATCAGGAACAGGGAGTAGCTCATGCTGAACAGTTGGAATATGTAGCTGAGGGCGTAGGTGACCAGCATGGTATCCCCGGTGACGCGGCTGATGAGGGAGGAGGGGGCCTGCTGGTCGTAGAGCCGCATGGGCATCCGGATCATCTTGGTCCACACGCGGGTCTGGAGTGCCCGCTCCGTCCAGAAACTGGCCCACTGATCGGAGATGCTGAGGACGATGCTGATAACCATAGACAGAACCATCAGGCCTGCGTACTCCCAGACGATGGACTGGTTGGTAAGGGCCTCGCCGGACATGATTTGGCCGGAGAGCTCATAGCCTTTCATCGCGATGTTAGCCGTGAGCATACTGACGGCCAGGTTGCCGATGTACCATGCCCATGGGACGTTGGGGCCCAGGACCTGCTTGAAAAACGGTCCCCAGGGCTGCTTCTTGCTCTTCACATTTACGTTGTGTCATCGCCAGTGATAAAATGTAAAAAAACGCCGAGGAAAAAATGTAGTTTTGTGGCGGAGGTGAAGGGAAAAAGATAGACTCCCAATCAGGGCGAA
>CATIYU010000221.1 GCA_949739085.1 uncultured Eubacteriales bacterium
AGGCATTCCCTCTCGTGTTTTGTGGTTGGTCGCACTTCCACTATAACACTTGAGGCTATGCCTTCTTTTTTGTCATTTTTCAGATTTGCTCATTTATAGTATACAAAATCATTCCGGCGGTTTTGTGGGCCGCGATCCTGGCGTTCTGCTTTCTCAACAGGGAGCGGTTTACAGTGGACGGCGTTCTGGCCTACACCCCCCGAAACACCGCTGCCGCCGCCGGGTTCCTGCTGCTGCTTTTCGCGCTGAAAAGCGTGAGCGTCTTTATCTTCAGCGGCATCCTCTTTGCTGCCAGTGGGATGCTGTTCCCCCTGCCGGCCGCTATTCTGCTGAATATCCTGGGCGCGGCCATCATGGTTTCTCTGCCCTACTGGCTGGGGAGGCGGGCCGGGAGCGGTCTGGCTGGGCGCATTGCTGGCAAGTACCCCCAGATCGCCGCCCTGCGGCAGCGCCGGGAGGGCCATGAGTTTATGCTCTCCTTTATCACCCGCTCTGTCAATATTCTCCCCAGCGACATTCTCAGCCTCTACATGGGCGCGGCGGGCGTCAGCTACCGCAAATATCTGCCGGGCAGCATTCTGGGAATGCTGCTGACAACGGTTACGTTCCCCGTCATGGGAATGAACATAACCGACCCCGGGTCTCCGGCGTTTCTGTTCTCTCTGTGCGTCCAGGGGGCGGTCAGCGCCGCCTCGCTTGGCGGCTACTGGCTCTACCACAGGAAAAGGCGGGGGAAGGGCATGTAGCCGCATCCGCCGTGCCGGGAAAAACGGATGGAAAATTATTTGGGATTTGTATTGAATTTTCCGGTCGGGTTTGCTATACTAATAAACAGCCTCTCTAAAATAGCCGGGTATAGCGGAGCTGGTACCGCGCCACATTTGGGATGTGGAGATCGTGCGTTCGAGTCGCACTACTCGGACCATGCCGTAGCAAGCTGCGTATCGCTTGCTGCGGCTTTTTTTCAAAGGCCAGAGAGTGGCACACCCTTGCTGAAACATGAGGATATGCGTATGAAATGGCTGGCAATACACATTGACACCTCACCCGCCGGACTGGAGCCGTTGGAAAACGCCCTCAGCGCCCTGGGCCTCGACAGCCTGGTCATTGAGGATGAGGGGGATTTCCGCCAGTTCCTGGAGCAGAACCGGCAGTACTGGGACTACGTGGACGAGGACCTGGACAAGGCCATGTCCGGCAAATGCCGGGTCACCTTCTACGTGGAGGAGTCTGAGGAGGGGTTCGGCCAGGTGGCCGCCGCCCGCATCGCCCTGGCGGAGCTGAAGAAGAGCCGCCCGGAGTGCGCTCCTCTCCTAATGACCATGGACGGCGTGGAGGACGCGGACTGGGAAAACAACTGGAAGGCGTTCTACAAGCCCATGGAGATTGGCGAGCGCCTCATCGTCATCCCCGACTGGGAGGACGCCGCCGCCGGTGACCGGGTCGCTCTGCGCCTGAACCCCGGTCTGGCCTTCGGCACCGGGAGCCACGCCACCACCCGCCTCTGCCTCACCGCCCTGGAGCGCCATGTCCGCCCTGGAATGCGGGCGCTGGATTTGGGCTGCGGCAGCGGGATTCTCTCCATCGCCGCCCTGCTGCTGGGGGCGGAGTCCGCCTTTGCCTGTGACATCGACGAGAAGGCGGTGGATATCGCCTATGAAAATGCCGCTCTGAACGGCGTGGGGCGGGACCGCTATACCGTCCGGGCCGGGGATGTGCTCAGCAGCGCCGGACTCCAGAAGGAGATGGGCGCGGGCTACCACATCGTTATGGCCAACATTGTTTCCGACGTCATCATCGCCCTGGCCCCCGCCGTCCGGCCCCTCCTGGCGGAGGACGGCCTGTTCCTCTGCTCCGGCATCATTGACACCCGGGCGGAGGAGGTGCGCCGCGCCCTGGAGGCCAGCGGCTTCGTCATTGCGGAGACGGGCCGGAGCGAGGGCTGGTACAGCTTTACCTGCAAATAGACGGAAGAAAGGAGCCACCCTATGTCGTACCGCCGTGATTTCACCATCGGCCCCCGGGAGGCCGCCGGGCTCTACCAGATGCTGGCCCTGGAAAAGTGGAGAAGGGGAACCCTGGGCTTCGGCTTGGCGGGGGCCCTGGCGGCCTGGATGTACATGACGCGCCTGTCCCTCTCCCCACTGGTGCAGGCCCTGACCGCCGCCGGGACGGCCCTGGCGGTGATGGCATTTTTTACCTTGGCTCTGGTTCTCCGAGTCCAGTGGGAGGTCCGCGCCCAGGCCCGCCGCTCCGGGAAGGAGTCCTATGTCCAGGAGACGGAGATCGACGGCTTCGGCGTCCGGGTCACTGTGGGGAAGGACAGGGCCCGGCTGACCTTTGAAAAGCTGGTCCGGGTCCGGGAGACCCGCCGGGCCTTCTACCTCTTCCTCTCCCAGACCCAGGCGTGGATTCTCCCCAAGGCCCAGATGGAAAATCCAGCCGCCGAGTGCCGGGAGCTGCGGCAGATTTTCCAGACCGTCATGGAGCGAGGCCGGCTGCAATTGAAGAAATAGGGCGTCTAAAATAGGGGAGGGGCCAGCGCCCCTCCCTTTTTCCGTTATTTGTCCGTAATTTCAGGACAAGCCCTCCAGTTCCTCCAGCCACAGCCGGGCCGAGGCATCCGATGGCATCCGCCAATCCCCTCTGGGGCTGAGAGAGACGCTGCCCACCTTCGGGCCGTCGGGCATACAGGAGCGCTTGAACTGCTGGGCGAAAAACCGGCGGTAGAAATTCTTTAGCCAATTCAGGATGACTTCCCGGCTGTAGGTCCTGCCGAGGGCCGCCTCCGCCAGCCGCAGCACCTTCCGGGGGGCAAACCCCCAGCGGACGGCGTAGTAGAGGAAAAAGTCGTGGAGCTCGTAGGGGCCCACCAGCTCCTCGGTCCGCTGGCTGATCTCCCCCTGCACGGCGGGCAGCAGCTCCGGGGACACCGGGGTGTCCAGAATGTCCTCCAGCACATGGGTCAAATCCTGATCCTTTTGCAGGTTGTCCCGGGCCACATAGTCCACCAGATGCCGCACCAGGGTCTTGGGAATGGAGGCGTTGACGGCGTACATGCTCATGTGGTCGCCGTTGTAGGTGGCCCAGCCCAGGGCCAGCTCGCTGAGGTCTCCGGTGCCGATGACCAGGCCCCCGGTCTGGTTGGCGATGTCCATCAGCACTTGGGTGCGCTCCCGGGCCTGGGCGTTTTCATAGGTGACGTCATGGTTCTCCATGTCCTGGCCGATGTCCCGGAAGTGGCTGCGGACGCTGGCGGCGATGTCCACGGTCTTCAAAACCGTCCCCAGCTTCTCCGCCAGGATAACCGCGTTGTTCCGGGTGCGGTCCGTGGTGCCGAAGCACGGCATGGTGACGGCGATGATGTCCGTCATGGGCCGGTCCAGCATCTTCATGGCAAGGCCTGTAATCAGCACCGCCAGGGTGGAGTCCAGCCCGCCGGAGAGGCCCACCACGGCGGTTTTCGCCCCGGTGTGCTCCAGCCGCTGCTTAAGGCCCAGGGAGGCGATCAGCAGAATCTCCCGGCACCGGGCGTCCCGGTCCTCTTTTCCCTGGGGGACGAAGGGCATGGGGGAGGCGTAGCGGGTGAGCTTCGTCTTCTCCTCCTGCAAAAAGAATATCGTGTAATCCCGCCGCCGGCTGCCCGGCTCAGGCGTAAGGGCCTGGGTGCGGCGGCGCTCGCAGGCGAGGCGCTGCACGTCGATCTCCGAGATCAGCAGCCCGCCGTCAAACCGGCGCTCCGCCAGGATGCTCCCGTTTTCCGCGATCAGCTGATGGGCGCCAAACACCATGTCGGAGGTGGACTCACCCTCTCCGGCGCTGGTGTACAGATAGCCGCACTGGAGCTTCGCGGACTGGGTCGCCGCCAGCTGGCGGCGGTAGGCGGCCTTTCCCAAAACCTCGTCGCTGGCGGAGAGATTGCCGATTATAGCGGCTCCGGACCGGGCCATCTTCACCGACGGGGAATCCGGGGACCAGAGGTCCTCACAGATTTCAAATCCCAATGTCAGCCCCGGAATATTCTGACAGACGAAGATCTGTCCGGCGGCGAA
>CATIYU010000222.1 GCA_949739085.1 uncultured Eubacteriales bacterium
AAAGGAGGCGGGATCAAATGGATCAATTTTCGTTTTCCGGATTTTCCGCGTCTGGACTGTTCCCTTGCGTGGTAGACGGAACAGACATCTACCAAACGGACTACGCCGGAAACCGGCAGATGATTGGAAAAACTCTGTCCACCTATAACGAACTGGAGCAAACCACAACGGAGTACTACAACAAATTGGTAGAACTGGGCGTGATTGTCCCGCCCAAATCGCAGGAAGAAATCATGGCGGAGATGCAGAAGTCAATGCTGGAGATGTCTGGGATAATCGCCTCGCTGTCCGGCGAAATAAAGGAGCTGAAAGAGAATGGATCTAAACAGTGTTCTTGCGGTTGTGGAGAAAATGTTCCCCAGCGCAAATCTAAACGGAGCGGTGGAGAAAGCGCAGGCGGCCATCAGCGGGACGAAGAACAGCCTTGACGGCGTGAGCGTCACCGCAAAAAACTTGGGGATTACGTCTCAGGCAGTCAATGAGATTTACCGCAAATACGGCGGCACTATGCAGGGACGCGCCTTGTGCGGTGTTTTAGGCACCACGCCGGAAGCGTTAAAGGCTGACGCGGAAAAGATATTGGGCGGCGGCCAGACTCCATTCCAGGGCACCAAAAACGTTGGGCATGGAAAAACCAAATTCCCCCGGCTGAAATAAGCCGTTGGAATACATATGAAAAAAGAGGTGAACCAAATGGAAGATTCCAAGACCGGCATGAGTTGGATCGGCGTACTGTTCGTTATTCTGGTGATCTGGGCCATCCTGGGCGGCGGGTTCGGCAGCGGCTTTGGCGGCTGGGGCAATCGCGGCGGCTGCGCCCCTGAGGGCGGCTGTAACCGGGTATCCAACTGCGAGGTGGAGAAGCGGGAGATCATCGACAGCGCGCGTACCCAGTATCTGACTGAGCAGCAGGGCGAGACCACCCGGCTTGCCATCCGGGACAGCCGGGACGCTGTAATGGGGCAGGCCAGCCGCATCTACGAGGCCCAGCAGTCCGAAAAGATCTTCGACCTGAAGATGGAGAACCAAGCGCTGAAGTCTCAGATTTTTACCAAGGGACTGGTTGACGATGTGTCCAAACAGCTCTCTGACTGCTGCTGCGCGTTTAACCGCCGTCTGGACGGCATTGAGTGCAACATGCTGACCAAGCCCAATCTGTATGGCGTGGCGGCTACCTGCTCCGGGCAGACCATCCCCAGCGGTTTCAACCTGCTGAACGGCTGCGGCGGAAATCGCAACATCTGATTTTAGGCCCTGCTGGCCGGGATATGGGCGGGGCTGGAAGTCCCGCCCTTTTCTGTTTTCTTCCATATGGGAAGGCATGTTCATAAAAAGACAACACAAGAAAGGATGAAAAATATGAGCTGCAAATCTGCAATTTTTACCGCAAACACGACCGCCCAAACCGTACCGGTTGGCGGCACACTTTCTCTGGGTTCTATCATCCGGCGCTATGGCTGCGACCTGAATCTGAACGGCAGCAGCATTACGATTAACGGCTGCAATGACGCGGGCTACTACGATGTAAAAGCGTCTGTGACAGCTGCTCCTTCCGCCGCCGGGACCGTTACTGTTACCCTGTTCCGCAACGGCGTTGCCGTCCCTGGAGCTACCACCTCCGCTGCCGTATCAACTGCGGGAAACCCCGTTGCGCTGCCCATTGTGGCCCTGGTGAGAGAGTTCTGCTGCGGTGATGATTCCGCCCTAACCCTGGTCCTGTCCGGCGCGGCTGCCATCGTTTCCAACGTGGCCGTCGTAGTGGAGCGTATCTGATGGGCAGTATATTATTGGGTTTTGCCTTGGGGGCAATGGCTTTTACCGCCAGGGGCCGTGAGTTGGGAAACAAGTTGGGAGAGGCTGCTCTGTCTCAAGCCAGGAAGGTAATGGACCGTGCAAAGGAATCCACAGAACAATCTTCCGGAACCTCTGGGGACGGTTGTCATATTGGCTAATTTCTGTCTGGGGTTATGGAATGTCTATTCCAACATGAGGCAGGAGCGGTATCAGACAATGTATGACAACCGGCAAAAGGAGATTATATCCCGGCTGGAAGCCATCAAATCAGAAATTGGAGGTGCAAAATTTGAGAAGTCAGATAGAAAAAAACAAGGAAATTCTCTGTGATGAAATGGAAAAACTCGGCAATGAAAAAATGACCGAGGCCGTTGCCACCAAGCTGAGCATTTATTATGGAGCCTTAGAAGCGTTGTGCATGGCAGATGAAAAACCGGTCCGTGTCCCTGGAGAGCCTGCGCAAAAGCGCAGCGGAATGACCAGACACAGCGGTGCGGCGGTGTATAGTCAGACCCCGAAGCAGTTCAACGCACACTCCCCTGAAGAAAGCGAAGGATATGAGCTGTTGACCCGCTCCATGGCGGTTGAGTGGACACGGGATATGAAAAACAGCGACGGAACCCACGGTCCACATTGGAACATGGAGCAGGTCCAGCAGGTGATGGAACAGCGGGAGATTGACTGCGACCCAGTGAAGTTCTTCGCGGTGCTCAACGCCGTTTACAGCGACTACAGCGCCGTGGCCAAAAAGCACGGGGTCAACAAGATGGATTTCTACGCCGACCTGGCGAAAGCCTGGCTGGAGGACGACGACGCCGTGGAAGACAAGGCCGGGAAGTATTTCCGCTATATTGTAAAGCATTAAGAAACGGCAGGGGGCGGTGACAGCCTCCTGCCTGTTTTGGTTGTGAGATGTCCCCGTCCTGCGTGTCTGTCAGATTATCCAGTACGCTGGGCAAACAGGTAGAACAGCGACGCAGGTGGATTGTTTTTCCATCTATTTTGGCGTGGTTACAGTAGTCTGTAGTGGAGTTTCTTTTTATTGCATAAAATATTTAAACCGGTCCGTCTGCCGCAGCAGGTTCAACATCATTTTCTGCAGGCTGTCGATGGAGGGGGCACCGGGGGTGGCGGCCACGTTTTTGTGGGCGGTATCGAACAGAGGCACACCGTCAAAAATGGCGGAGTTCTTCATCAGGATGGAGTAAACGCCCTTGCTAATAGTCCGCTTTGCGTTGGCGGCGTACAGGCCCGGCACCTCGGTAATAAAACCAATGTCATTATTGATGAACGCCTGCCGGATCATAGAAAACTGGCGCCCGTAGGTGCCGGTCTGGCGCTGGGGCAGCAGTTCCGTCTTGGGGGTATCGGCTTTCAGTTCGCCGTTTTCGCCCACCCGCTGGAACTCACTGGTCCCTCCGATCAGGTAGCTGTGATCCTTGGTGGGCTTAAAGTCGGTCACGCTGCCCTTGCTGGTCCACAGCTGGAACGTGGTGTGGATATGGTTGTATCTTTGCTCGATGGCCTTTTTAATGGCGTTGTCCAGGGTGGCCGGAAACGCCGCTGTGGGGTTGAAGAACTGGCGGCAGGCCATATCGTCCTTGCCCATGCGTAGCAGGCTGGCGATGTTGCCCTCGCCGTTCCTGGCCATGTACTTGATGGCCAGATCCCGCTGGCTCATACCCCGGAACTGGTCCGCGCTCTCCGCCGGGTGTTCCACAGGCACCCCGGCCCACATAAGCACAGCGTCCACCGCACCGGCGCGGAAATCGTCCCCGCTGTTGTCCCTGGCACCCGTATGGACCGGGGCGCCGCTGCGGATATGCTCCGCCGGGTCCATGCCGGTCTGGCGGCACAGGGCCAGAATTTTCCCCATGCTCCGGGTTCCCCGGTTCCTGTCCCGCTCCGGGTCCGCCCTTTTGGGCAGTAGTTGGCCGCGTGGGAGGTTCTCAATTCCCACCGCTGGACCATCTTGCCCTTGGACCGTTCCGTGATCTTATGCTCCGCTGTGACCTGTTCCGCATATTCCAGGTCGCAGTCCTTGTGTACCATCCAGGATCCCCGCCCGTTTGGCCGTCTCATTCTGGCGGCGATCATGTCCTTGTACTTTCCGCCGTCCATCAGGACCAGCTGCATACCGTTTGAACGGCTCCCGGCTTTGTCCACGGTGGATATTCTGTAATGCCCCTGCATGGTGGGGACGCCCTTGCAGGGCCGCACCCACTCCGCTACTGCGTCGG
>CATIYU010000223.1 GCA_949739085.1 uncultured Eubacteriales bacterium
ATCGATGTCCAGAATAGGGCTCTGGTCGGGATATACCGCGCTGATCCGCAGCGGGATCCCACAGCGCTGCGCGTCTCCGGCCTTCTGGTTGAGCACGATATTCAGCGGACTGTTCAGGGTGTACTGCGTGACGCTGAGGGCCTGGGGGGATATCTGATGGAGCTTGAGCAGATATTGGTGGAGCTCCTCGTATTTTCCCTGGGAGAGCAGGGCGTCCATACAGAAGAGATGGGCTTTATAGTCGTGGCGGAACTGGCGCAGGGAGTCGGAGAGGCATTCCGCCTGGGTCAGATACTGCTGGGAGAGCTCCAGCTGGCGGTTCTGTGAGAGATAGATCCGATTTTCCTCCATGGCCTCAATCAGCCGGGTGATGGTGTAGTAAAAGCTGAGGGGGATAAACAGGCAGAAGCAGATGACCAGAATCCGGAAGGACAGGCCGTAATCCTGGTTTGTCACCACCGGAAAGAGGAGCAGATACTCCGAGGCGCAGATGACGGCGAGGGAAACCCAATAGGCGTTGGAGATGGGGAGGCGGCTGCGGACGACGTTCAGCAGGAGAAATTTGATGATGAAATAGAGCAGCGGCTTGCAGAGAATCCTGCGAAAGAGGAAATACGCGGACATGCCCAGGCCAAAGTATTGCAGGACCACAAACATGGACTCCAGAAGGGTGTTCAGCAGCAGAAAAAGGAAGCTGATCAGCAGCTTCCGGAAAAAACCGCCCTGGAGCCGCCGGCAGGCGTAGAGCAGGGGGAGCAGGGTCAGCGTCAGCATATAGGCTCTGTAGGAGAGGGATTCCCCCGCGGAGAGATCAACGGCCAGAAGAGCCAGGGTAATCCCCGCGGAGACAGCCAGCAGCTCCGGACAGGAGGGGGGCCTCCCGTTCCGGGGCGGGAAAAAGCGGGCCAGCAGATAGCAGGCCAGGAAGCTTTCGATCCAGAACCCCAGCACATTGATCAGCCCGTGGAGCGGAACGGCGTAGAGATCATTCATATGCGAAGCAGCTCCTTTTCCGGCAGGGCGGAGCAGTTGACAAACTGCCTGCGGACCTTGGCGGCGCGGCGGCGGGACAGCGGGAGCGCCTGCCCGTTTTCCAGGATGACCTGCTCCCCGGAGAACCGGCGGATAAACCGGTAGTTCACCAGGTAGCTCTTGTGAATGCGGAGGAACTGACGGCCCTCCAGCGACTCCTCCAGCTTGGAGAGCGTGTGGCGGACCAGGACCCGGTCCCCGGTGGTGACGATGGAGAGGTACTTGTCCTGGGCTTCTATGTAGAGGGTGCGGTTCAGATTCAGCGTGTGGATCCTGCCCAGCGCGTCCTGAAAGGAGCAGATCGGGTCCTGGGGCGGGATCAGGAGGGCGGAGATGTCCGCCGCCGCAGCGGCCAGATCCGTCTGAAAGGCGCTTTTCCGGATAAAGGTAAAGGGGTGGGTATGCAGGGCGTCAAAAACCCGGTCCTCCCGGGCGGAAACATAGACGCGGACTGTGTCCGGAGCCAGCTCCGAGAGGCGGCGGGCCAAGGAGATGCCGTCCACCTCCGGAAGGTCGATGTCCAGAAAGGCCACGGCGAAGGGCGCCTGGGCGGCCCGTTCCAGCAGATCCTGGGCGGAGCTGAAGGCTTCCAGCTCCAAGGAGATGCCGTGCCCTTGAAAAGAGGCGCGGACAGCGGAGGAGAGATAGGGCAGAACCAGGATCTCATCGTCGCATATGGCGGCGCGGATAGTAGCTGACATGGCTGTCCCTCCCTTTTTAATCAAGCAAATTATACAAAAATTGAGGAGTGAAGTCAAGCACCTTATGCCGATTGCGACAATGGAGCGCCGTTGGCGACATAGCGATTGAAAAGAAAGCCGGGAATCAGATACAATGAACACGGAACATCGGCGGAGCTGGCTTCCAGCGGCGGGTGTTCCGCAGAAAAGCGGCCATATCAAAATCAATGGAGGGATGGATACACATGAAAAAACGATGGAATCGGCTTCTGTCCGGTCTGTTGGCGGCCGGTATGCTGTGCTCGCTTTTGAGCGGCGCGGCCCTGGCTGTGGAGACAAAGACCACCAAATTCCCGGAGTACTACACCCAATCCGGGGACCCGCTTCAGGGGACCGACAATGTGGCGCTGGGCCTGAAGATGAGCGACGAGGAGATCGAGCAGAAGATTGAGGCTCTGCTCCACACAATGACTCTGGACGAGAAGTACACCTACCTGGGCGGCAACGGCACCGGGACAAAGTACGGCAACGCGGGCTATCTGCCTGGTACGCCCCGGCTGGGCGTGCCGGAGACCCGTATGCACGACGGCCCCTCCGGCGTCCTGTCCCTCTGGCCCACCACCAACACCCCGGACCGCCAGCTGGCGGCGGCTACCTGGGATGACGAGCTGCTGTACGCCTATGGAAAGGTCTACGGCTCGGAGAACCGGGCCGCCGGGGCCAATATGCAGCTGGGCGCTCAGTTTGATATCACCCGCACGCCGGAGTTCGGCCGGGCCAACGACCAGCTGGGGGAGGACCCCTATCTGCTGGGCCGGCTGGCCGCTCAGGAGACCAAGGGGATGCAGGATCAGGGCGTGATCGCCGTGGGCAAGCACTACGCCGCCTTCGCCCAGTCTGCCAGCCCCGCTGCCAAGACCGACATCGACGTGTCGGAGCAGGCGCTGCACGAGCTCTATCTGCCGGCCTTTGAGGCGGCGGTGAAGGAGGGCGGAATGCTGGGCCTGATGTCCTCCTACAACTCCATCAACGGCACCTTTGCCTCCGCCCAGGAGTATCTCCAGCTCAACGTGCTGCGGGAGCTGTGGGGCTACAAGGGCTTTACCGTCACCGACTGGGGCGGGAACGATGGATTTACCCTGGACAAGGGCACGGATATTGAGATGCCCAGCCTGTCCAACAACAGCAAGGCCCAGGGCGACAAGAAGGTAGCCGCCGGCGAGCTGACCCAGGAGGAGCTGGACAAGCTGGTGGACGAGGCGGTGGGCCATGTGCTCTACGCCCTGGGGAAGACCGGCTATCTGTACCTGGTGGAGACCTATCAGGAGAACGGCAAGCTCTACGCCAAGGCGGAGCCGAACCGCACCGAGCCCATCAAGCTGTGGGGCGACAGCGCCGAAATGGCGGAGGCTGTCCAGGCGGAGAACAATGAGGCCGTACTGGAGATCGCCCGGGGCGGCGGCGTCCTGCTGGAGAACGACGGAACCCTGCCCATCGCCAGCGGCAAGAGCGTGGCCGTGCTGGGGACCGGCGGCAAATACACCCTGTCCGGAACCGGCGGCGAGCGGTCCTACGGCGTGGGCTATGAGATGACCAGCCCCTACGAGTCCCTCAAGGAGATCCTCGGCGGCGGCAAGGTGTCTCTGGAGCCCGTGTTTGACAACGGCGGCGAGGCGATCCCTGCGGCGAACCTGTTTGTCAAGGACGCGAAGGGCAACTATACTCAGGGCTTCACCGTGAAGAAGAACGAGGACGCCGCCAAGACCGTGACGGGCAAGTCCATTGAATATCTCCCGGCGGAGAACTCCTTTGAGGGCGGCACCGCTCTGAACGGAAGCAGCGAGAAGCCGGACACCTATACCTGGACAACATATTTGAAGGTTGACAAGACGGGCGGCTACACCCTCGTGCTCCAGGGCCTGGGCGGCACTCTGAGCGGCAACGTGACAGAGGTCGCGGAGGGGGATACGCCTCCCGCCGCCCCCGTTGCTCCCGTTGTAGAGGAGGAGAAGGAGGATTCCGGCTCCGCGTTTGGCTGGACCACCGGCAGCAGTTCCAGCGACGACCTCAGCGTCAGCTACTCCAACAGCCAGGGCGCCCACTGGCACAGCGGCGACTACTGCACTGATACCGGCATGAGCATTTCCAGCGGACACACGGTGAAGCTGGAGGCGGGCAAGTATTATAAGGTGGAGATCACCGGTATCGCGAACCGGGACGAGAAGGATATGCAGCTGCGGCTGGCGTGGCTCACCCCCGACACCAGCGCTGTGTATAACGAGGAGACCGGCAAGCTCTCCGGCGGTGCTTACGACCACGCTATGAGCCTTGCCGCCAGCGCGGACGTGACCGTGGTGTTTGTGGACGCCAAGTCCCAGGATACCCCCAAGACCCGGGACGCGGACAACCTGAACATCTCCGCCCAGCAGGAGCGGCTGGTTCTGGACGCCGCCGCTGCGGCCCACAAGGCCGGGAAGAAGATCGCCGTGGTCATCAACAATGAGACCGCCATCACCATCCACAACTGGGTGGACCAGGTGGACGCGGTGCTGATGATGTACCGCCCCGGCCAGAAGGGCGGCCAGGCTACCGCCGAGCTGCTGACCGGCAAGGTCAATCCCAGCGGCAAGCTGGCCTACACCATGCCCATAGAAGGCAATCAGACCCTGATTACCTATACCGAGGAAGCTTGGAATAAGCAGAACAATCCGGTCAAGAGCGACACCGTCATCTCCGCCGACATGCTCTGCGCCCTCAACGACGGCGAGCTGGAGCGCTACTGGAGACGGGTCAACATGGATCTCCAGATCCGGCTGCAAATGACCTTTGAGGATGTGAGCGGCTTCCGGGCGGCTCTGGCGGAAGGCGCGGAGAAGCGGGATCAGATCGCGGAGATTGTCAACAACAAGGTGAACAGCGGCACGATCTCCCATTACGACGAGGGTATTCTCACCGGCTACCGCTGGTATGACAGTGTCGGTCTGGAGCCCCGCTACGACTTCGGCTACGGCCTGAGCTACACCACCTTCGCATACTCCAACCTCTCCGTGAAGGAGAATAAGAACGGGGAGAAGGCCGGGTACGACGTGACCTTCACCGTGAAGAACACCGGCAGTGTGACCGGCAGCGAGGTGGCCCAGCTTTACCTGGGGCAGGCCGACACGAGCAAACTGCCCGAGGGCATCCAGAGCGCCCCGTATCAGCTGGCGGGCTATACCAAGATCAAAGACCTGAAGCCCGGCGAGAGGAAGACGGTGACACTCCATGTGGATGAGCGGGCCCTGTCCTACTGGAATCAGACCATTGAGGATGAGCACGCGGACAAGTGGACCCTGGCGGAGGGCAGCCGCACCATCTATGTGGGAGCCGCCTCCAATGATCTGAAGCTGTCCAAGACCATCAACGTAGGCCAGAGCTCCAGCGGCAAGTAGAGCCCGGCTCTCCGGATACCTTGATACAGTAAATACCTGAAAGCATGGCGCCTGCCCGTATTGCGGCAGGCACCATGCTTTTTAAATAACGTCTGGTCCTTTATATGTCCGGCTTTGTACGCTCCCGGACGGTTCCCCACTCAGTTGCCCGGCGGGTGAATGTCTTTCGGGAGACACCCAGCATTTTTCCGGCGTCCGTGGCAGTGATGTATCCGTTCCACCAGTCCTCTGCCAGATCCTCAAACCCCTCCGGCATGGGGATGCGCTCGGGACCGAAGCGGCCCCCGCGCTCCAGAGCCGCCGCGATGCCCCCCGCCTGCCGCTGGTGGATGAACTCCCGCTCTGTCTGAGCCACATAGCTCAGAAGCTGGAGCACAATATCCGCCACCAGCGTG
>CATIYU010000224.1 GCA_949739085.1 uncultured Eubacteriales bacterium
CCAGCCGACCAAAGCGTTTGGATGTGAAGCCCGAAACCCACGAGGGGGATAGTGCCATTATAGCACGCTCCCTCCGAGAAAACAAGGAGGATTTTCAAATGTATATCCAGGAAACCACCGGCCAAGAACGGCTTATCATCGCGGGAGCCGTTGGGGATGCGTTTATCAGTCTGGAGCGGGCGCACCGTATGCTCTATCGGCTGTGGGAGGATAATTTCGGGAGCAGTAAGCAAGAGGGGATCAGCGCTGATGATGCCGAAGATATGGGGGACTTGATCTACGTTATCGACGACATTATCTTCAATGCTCTGTTGGAGTACGGGCTGGTCACTGGGGAAAGCAATCTTCCCGGAGTGGAACCGCACTTGATTGGGGCCAGGAGAGCGATAAATGCCCAGCAGGTCGAAGCTCTGAAAATGGACATTTCCCGTGTTGAGCGCCGCATGAAGTCGCGGGAAAAGAGCGACAAGGTGTGCAATAAGCGCAAGGCACTTTCGGTTCTACCGGACGAACAGGCCATTCCTGCTCTGGAAGCCTTGCTGAAAGAGGCGGAGGCTGCGGTATGAAAGACCTGGAGCTGATGAACGAGCTGATGGAGGCCATTTCGCAGACCGGAGAATGGGAGCGCATAGAGGTCACGGACCCCCAGGTCAAGGAGGCCGACAAACGGCATACGGCGGTTCTGAACAAGGTACGGGACCTGATCCCGGCGGACGTCTATGTCGAGCTGGAGGACGCCACCCTCAGCTATGCCTTCGCCATCAAGGACTCGGCCATCCTTTACGGCATTCGAGTGGCGGACGCCATTCGGGCTATGGCTGCCGACCCCGTGGCTTTGAGCCAGTACGTCGTGGATCGAATGAAGGGCCGGAGGGGGTAAGTATGTCCAAGCAGGAAGAAATCCGGGTTTGCCTGAAATGCAAGTTCTCAACCTGTCACGGGGCAGATAACTGCCCGGCGCTGAAGGTGGGCAGTTCCCGGAGGTCCATCAAAATCTCGCTTCTGCGGGACCTGTTACTGGCCGGGTATGACCCGGCGGAGATATGCTTTGCCGTCGTCGAAGGGACGGCGCTGGTATAACAAAAAATGAAAGGAAGGAAACACATGGTGGAAATCAAAGTTACGGGCAACACGCCCTTGGAGGCCCTGTCCTCCCTGGCCGCATTCGGTATGCACTGCCTGTCGGACAGCGGGGTCAGCCA
>CATIYU010000225.1 GCA_949739085.1 uncultured Eubacteriales bacterium
CAGGCGTTAGACAGCTCCAGCAGAAAGTTGGTGGTGGGAAAAAGAGGCTCCAGGGTGTACAGCTCGTTTCGGTCCGCCTTTTTCAGCCGGACACGCTCTTGTAAGTCCATAATTTATTCTCCTTTGGGGCCCTTCGCCCGTTATTCTTCCGGAATGAGGGGCAATATCTCCTTGATGGGCATACAGTACGCCTCGTCCGCCTCCTTAGCCCGGCGGCAGCGCAGGATGGTCTCCGCCGTCTTTCGCATGGCCGGATAGCCGCTGCGGGTCAGGTGGTTGGCGTAGATCACCACGTTGACCCCCCGCTCCTTCCACTCCTCCTCGGTAACGGAGTTGAAAGAGGTGGGCACCACCACCAGCACCGTGCGGCTGTCCTCCTCCCGGAAGCGGCGGCAGAACTCGAAGATCTCGTCCGGCTCCTTCCGCCGGGAGTGAATCATGATACCCCTTGCCCCGGCTTCCACGTAGGCGAAGGCCCGGGACAGCGCGTCCTCCATGCCCTGCTCCAGGATCAGGCTCTCGATTCGGGCGATAATCATAAACTCGCTGGTTTTCTGGGCCCGGCGGCCCTCGGAAATTTTGTGGCAGAAGCTGGGGATGTCGTCCTGCTGCTGTCCCGCCCCCGTGCCGAACAGGGAGTTGCGCTTCAGCCCGATCTTGTCCTCAATGATTACCGCCGACACCCCCAGGCGCTCCAGGGTGCGCACGGTGTACACAAAATGCTCCGTCAGGCCTCCGGTGTCCCCGTCCAAAATCATGGGCTTGGTGGTCACCTCCATAATCTCGTTGATGGTGTTCATCCGGGAGGAGAAGTCCACCAGCTCGATATCCGGCTTGCCCTTGGTGGTGGAGTCACACAGAGAGGACACCCACATCCCGTCGAACTGCCGGATCTCTCCGTTCTCCATCACCGCTGTTTTTTCCGCAATCAGACCCGTCAGGCCGTTGTGGGCCTCCATGCAGGTGACCAGGCCTTTCTTCTCGATCAGCCACCTCAGCCGCCCCCGCCGCAGGTCCGGGATGGACAGTTGGGACCGGGCGGCGGCCTCCAAGCGGTCGTACTCGTCGTTGTGGGAATAAGGGAACTCTACCAGCTGTCCGCCGTACTCCGCCAGCAGGCGCAGGCACTCCTCCCGCACCGGTTTCTGAAAGCCCTCCCGCCAGTCGTCGCCGTGAACCACGTAGTCCGGTTTCAGCGCCCGCAGCGGCCCGGCGTAGCCGAGCTCGTCCTGCTTCATCACATGGGATACGCCTTTCAGGCCGGAAACAATTTTCATCCGCTCCGCGCAGGTGAGCACGGGGTAGCGCTTGTAGGCGGCCACCACCTCATCGGTGAGCACGCCCACAGTCAGCTCCCCCAGCTCCGCGGCCCTGCGGATAATTTCGATGTGTCCGCCGTGAATCACATCTGTGCCAATGGACATAAATACCGTCTTTTTCTCTGACATTGTTCAGGCCTCCAAACCCAGCGCCGCCGCGCACAGGCGCTCCACCTGCTGCGCCGGCGTCCTGTCTCCGTTGTTGTCCAGCACCAAATCCGGCGCGTCCGGCAGCTCCACCTGCAGCCCCACCCCAGCCACGTTGTCCGCGTTCCGGCTGTACAGCCCCTTCTGGTCGCGGCGGCGCAGGGTATCCATGCTGGCCTCGATATACACCTCATAATAGCCCGGAATGTTGGCCCGGTTCCATGCCCGCACGCTGTGGAACATGGAGATGGTGCAGCACACCACCGTCACACCCTGGCCCGCCAGCAGGGCGCACAGCCGCCCGTAGCTCTCCGCCAGTTTTTGGCGGTCCGCCGCGTTAAAGCCCAGCCCCGCCCCGAACACCGAGCGCATCTCGTCCCCGTCCAGGAAGATCACCGTCTGGCCCATGTTTCTCAGCTCGTCCCGCCAGAGTCGCCCGATGGTGGTCTTCCCCGCCCCGGACAGCCCCGTGAGCCAATAAACTCGATTCTTTGTCTCCATACGCACCCCTCAGTGATACAGCGGCTGCTCTAAAAGCGCCGGGTCCAGCTCCAGCTTGGGCATCATGTGCAGGGGCTGGCCGTGGCGGTTGACGAAGCGCAGGCCGCGCAGCAGCACCTGGGCATTTTTGACCCGGTTCTCATTGGTGTCTTTTACACGCTGTGCCACCAGCTGGTCCAAGATCTGGTCCTTCAGATCACCAGCTGCCGGTTTCCCATCTACTTGCAGGCCGGATTCCTCGAACACATTCCGCCATGCCTGGCTCATCATGCCATTGATGGTGGTGAAATCCTCCACAAGCGCCGCTGCCCGTTCCTCATCCATGGGTTGTCCATCGTAGCTCTGAAAATGATACCCGTAATACTCATAGGCGTCCCTAAGAAAGTACTCGACATAGGTTCGCTCCGCGCTATTGGCAAAATCCTCATAGTTACGGTAGACCGTAGCCGTGTCAAACCCCCGGACGTTGCCTGCCATCTCCTCCGGGTCAATCTCCCCGTTCAGCGAACAGTAGCTCATGCTCTGCGTATAGGGCAGGTCCAGAAACGCCGCCAACGCCGTAAATGTGGCCTTGGGATTCAGCTTGCCGTCCTCAAACCGTACCAATACGCTGTCCGCATACAGCCTGTCCTGCCAGTCGATCATAAAGCTGCGGTTCAACACACGCTGGCTTACCACATCGGGGATGACCACCGCCTTTTTTTCTCCCCCGCTTTCCAAAACCTGCTCCAGCTGCCGGTACATATATTTCAGCGTGGCCCCATGGCTGGTGGTGAACCGGCGCAGAGGGGTAAAGGTCTTGATATACTTAAAGCCCCGGAACAGAGGAGACGTGCGTATCGTCTCGTACTGCTCCGATTCCAGCAGGGTCCTCCCTTTGCTGTCCACCCGGAGCTGGTAGATGATGTTGGAGAAGTGGGGCTGGAAAAACAGTACCGGCGAAATCCGGGACGTTTTGTCCAGGTAAGCCGCATACGTTTTCTCATAGTCCTGGGATTGCTGGAGGAAAAACGCCACCAGCACGTCTTTTTTCGTCCGGTCCCACAGCAGATACAGCTCCTCCACCAGCCGGGGTGACCACTCCGGCAGCCGCTGGACCGCTTCCCGCACACTGCCAGAGGTGTTCAGCACATCCTCGAGCTTGTCTATAGTCTCATTCAAATTGTCAAACATCAGCGAGGAGATCATCAGCAGGTTGGGGTGGACGTCGAAAATCTGGTTGAAATAGTCGCCGCCATTGTGGGACGAGAGCTGGGTATGCCAGATCAGCCGGTTGACCTCCCGAATGCCCACCGGCTTTACCGGGTGGATGGAATAGTCCACGCCAAACTGCGTCCGGAAGTCAATGGGATACTGCTCCACTTCATCCTCAATCAGGAATACGAATTTCTCATCCTCCAACAGCGGGCGCAGATTCAGGCACTGTAAATAGGAGCAGAACACCGCCCAGTCTGTATAGTGGAGATAAATGTGGTTCTCCCGGGCGATATACTCGCTTTTGCGTATGTTATCATTCAAATATTCCAGCTCATACTGGGAAAAAACATCCTTGGCCAGGATGGGATTTTCTAAATCATGAAAAAAGTTCCGGCTTACTACCGGCTTTTTCAAGTCCACAAAATCGCCGAACCGTCCCTCCTGCATGAAATAAGGGGTGAAACAGTTCTCATCATAGGGATAGAACCGGATAGGCAGGAACTCAAAGTCAATAAAATCCTTGCGGAACAGATAAGGGTACTTGTTCAGCAGTTTGCAGTTGTTCTCATAGCGGGTCTTCAGCAGTTTCACGTTGGGCTCGTAAAAGGCATGGTCCATGACGGACAGGCAGTCCTCCGGCAAAAAGCCTTTGCGGTGGAGGTCCACGAAGGTGGTGTAGCTCACCTTATAGTCCCCGCCATTTTGGAGGATGTAAAACGCGGCCTCCATGTCCACTGCGGGGTCTTTCCCGGCCCCCTCGTGGATGGCCAGGCTATAGGCTGTGAGGGCGTCCTGTACCTGGCCCAGCTCCGCCAGTTTGCGGGCGATCTCGATTGCAGTCATAAAGCAGGATTCCTTTCCTTAGAAAA